>JAYTTT010000353.1:0-5320 GCA_043744895.1 Gemmatimonadota bacterium
GGCCTACACGGTGTCTGAGTTAGGCACCGCCCTCCGGCTGGCTGCCGAATCCGTCGTGGGCCAGGTCTGGATCAAGGGCGAAGTGATCGGGATGAAGACGTACGAGGCCGGTCACTGGTACTTCACCCTCAAAGACGCCGAGTCACAGCTTCGCTGCGTGATGTGGCGGACGTACGCAGCGCGGCAACGGCTGGTGCCGGTCGATGGGGTCGAGGTCTACGTCCTCGGCACCCCGACCGTCTGGACCCAACGAGGCGAGCTTCGGATCAATGCGGTCGCGTTGCTGCCGACCGCGGGGGTCGGCCTCCAGCAGTTGGCGCTCGAGCGGACCCGCGAACGCCTGGCCGAGGACGGGCTCCTCGACCCGGCCCGGAAACGCGGCTTGCCGGCTTTTCCCCGGGGGATGGCGGTCGTGACCAGTCCCGACGGCGTCGTGTTGCACGACATCATCACCGTGGCGCGGCGCCGGTGGCCCTCGGTCCGCATCATCCTGGTGCCCGCGAAAGTGCAGGGCGACGACGCGGTCGATGAGTTGGTTCGGGCCTTGGCGATCGTGAATCGGCTCGAGGGCATCGATCTCTGCATCGTGGGACGGGGCGGGGGCGGCCGCGATGATCTCCTGGCCTTCAACGCCGAGCCGGTGTGCCGGGCGATCGCGGCCGTGCGGGTGCCGACGATTTCCGCCGTCGGCCACGAAACCGATGTGACGCTGACCGATCTGGTGGCCGATCTCCGAGCGCCGACTCCATCGGCGGCGGCGGCGATGGCCCTCCCCGACCGAAGCGCCATTGCCCGGCAGGTGGCCGGACTCGGCAGCCGGTTAGGCAGCGGGCTCCGGCGGCGGACCCAGGTATTGTCGGAACGGCTGGCTCGGGTGTCGCTCCGAGCCCGGCATGCGGTCCGGCGCCGGGTCGAGGCGCCGCGGCGCCGCTGGGAGCGGCTGGCGGCGTCGCTTGACGCGCTGAGCCCCTTGGCGGTGCTCGGCCGGGGCTACTCCGTGGCCCAGCTGGGCGATGGCCGGGTCGTGCTGAAGCGGGAGCAACTCCCGGCGGGGACGACGTTTTCACTTCGGGTGTCGGACGGCACCATCAAGGCGAGGTCGGAATGAGCGAAGATCCGCTGACCCAGGATCTCAAACGGCTGGAGGAGATCGTGCACGCGCTGGAAGGCGACGAGATCGACCTCGACCGGGCCTTGGCGCTGTTTGAAGAAGGGGTTCGGTATCTCAAAACGGCCAAGGATCGGCTTTCCGACGCCGAGGCCCGGGTCGAGCGGGTGCTCGAAGACGCCGACGGGGTGCTCAAGCTGACCTCGTTCGATGCCTGATTTGGGTCCGGCCACCGCGCTGCTGGCCGAGGCGCGACAGATTGCCGACGAACATCTGCTCGCGATTGCTGGCCGGCTCCGGAGCGAGTGTCCGGGCCGGCTCGGCGACGCGATTGTCTACGCCCTCGGCACGGCGGGCAAGCGGGTTCGCCCCGCCCTGGTGCTGGCCTGCTACCGGGCTGCAGGTGGGCACCACCCGGCCATTGCCCGGCTGGCCACCGCCGTCGAGATCATCCATACGTATTCCCTGGTCCACGACGATCTGCCCTGCATGGACGACGACGACCGCCGGCGCGGCCGGCCGACGACCCACGTGGTGTTCGATCCGCCGACCGCGGCCCGGGTCGGGTATCTGCTGGTGCCGGTGGCGATTGAGGTCCTTTGTGAGGCCAACCGGGCCCTCGGCGTCTCGGACGCCGTCCACCAGTCGATCGCCCGCACGCTGCTCGAGGCGAGTGGGATTCAGGGCATGGTCGGGGGCCAGTGGCTCGACTTGGCCGCGGAAGGCCGTTCCTTGGTGGCCGACGACCTGACCTCGATCCATGTCCGAAAGACCGGGGCGCTGATCGAGGCGGCCTGTGTGGTTGGCGGACTGGCGGCCGGGGCGGGCGCCGCCATGATCGAAGGGCTCGCGGGATATGGCCGAGAGATCGGGGTGGCGTTCCAAGTCGCCGATGACGTCCTCGATGCGACCGCCACCACCGTGCAACTTGGGAAAACCGCCGGTCGCGACGCCTCGCTCCTCAAGTCCACCTTCGTCAGCCTCCTCGGCGTCGAGGGGGCGCGGTCGGAGGCCGATCGCCTAGCCCACCGGGCGATCGAGTGGCTGGATCGGAGTGGGGTCGAGTCTCCCTCGCTGGTCAGTCTGGCCCATTATATTGTGAACCGTCAGTCCTGAGGGCTCATCATGTCACTATTGCCGGCCATTCGCGGTCCCAACGATCTCAAGCGGCTTGGGCGGGATCAATTGCCCGCGCTTGCCCAAGATGTTCGGGACCGGCTCATTCAATCGTGCTCGGTGACCGGCGGCCACATCGGGGCGAGCCTCGGATGCGTCGAGCTCGCCATCGCGTTGCTATACGAATTCGACTCGCCGACCGACAAGGTCGTGTGGGACGTGGGACATCAGGCCTATGCCTGGAAGCTGCTGACCGGCCGGAACGAAGGGTTCGACTCGCTCCGCCAGCTCGGGGGCGTTTCGGGGTTTCTCAAGACCAGCGAAAGCGCCCACGACCAGTTCGGGGCGGGGCACGCGGGCACGGCCATGTCGGCCGCCTTCGGGATGGCCACCGCCCGGGATCTCCTCGGTCTCGACTACAAGGTCGTGGCGGTGGTAGGTGACGGGGCGCTGACCTGCGGGCTGTCCTACGAGGGGATGAACAACGCCGGTCACTCCGACCGGGACATCCTCTTGATCGTCAACGACAACGGGATGTCGATTTCGCCTAACGTTGGCGCCATCAGCAAAACGTTAGGCGGGATCGTCGCGACCCCGTTCACCAACCGGATCCGGGAAATCATCAAGCACTGGACCCTCAAGGCCGGCAAAGTGTTCGGCGACGAGGTCGTGGAGTTTGCCAAGAACGTCGAGGAGAGCGCCAAGAACCTTTTCTCGGAGGGGATGTTCTTCGAGGAGCTCGGGTTCAGATATTTCGGCCCGATCGACGGGCACGATCTCGGCAAGCTCTGCGACACGCTCAAGTTCGTCCGCTCGCTGAGCGGTCCGCGGGTCCTCCACGTCCTGACCGAAAAGGGCAAGGGGTTTTCGTACGCCGAGGATAACAAGGAAAAGTGGCATGGCCTGGCCGCGTACGATCCCGAAACCGGTGAGGCCCGGAAGAAACTCAGCGGCCCGCCGACCTGGACCCAGGTATTCGGCGAGGCTTTGTCGGATTTGGCAGTCGATCATCGCGATTTCGTGGTGATCACGGCCGCGATGCCGTCGGGAACGGGCACCAACATTTTCCAGAGGAAATGGCCGGAGCGGTTCTTCGACGTCGGGATCGCGGAGGGGCATGCGGTGACCTTCGCGGGGGGCTTGGCCACCCAAGGCGTGCGGCCGGTCTGCGCGATCTACTCGACCTTCCTGCAGCGGGCCTACGACAACATCATTCATGACATCGCGATACAGCATCTCCCCGTGATGTTCTGCATGGACCGAGCGGGCCTGGTTGGCGAAGACGGTCAGACCCACATGGGATTGTACGACATCGCCTACATGCTGGCGGTACCCGGGATGGTGGTGACGGCGCCCAAGGACGCCGATGAGCTGATCGGGCTTTTGAAAGCCGGCCTCAGTTATCACGACGGTCCCTTTTGTACCCGGTATCCACGGGACAAGGTGCCGGCCGTCCCCAAGCCGGTGGGAGAAATTCAGCCGGTACCCTTCGGGACCTGGGAGTTGCTCCGGCCCGGCCGGGACGCCGCCATTCTTGCCGTCGGCACGATGGTCGCCCCGGCGCTCGACGCCGCGGAGCGGCTCCACCAGGATGGGATCGAGGCCGCGGTGGTGAACTGCCGGTTCCTCAAGCCGTATGATCGGATCATGCTTGAGCGGCTGGTCCAGGACACCAAGCTCCTCGTCACGGTCGAAGAAGGCACCGTCGTGAACGGATTCGGAGCCATGCTCGGACGGGAGCTGGCCGACCATCACCCGGGAGTCCGCGTCGTTGCCATGGGCATTGCCGACCGGCTGGTCGAGCAGGCGCCCCGCACCGAACAGCTGGAATCCTTCGGCCTTTCCGGCCCCGGGATCGCGGCGCGGGTCAAGGCGCTTCACCACGAGGCTAGCCTCGAGGCGCGATGAACGTCGGCATTGTCGGGAATCCACGGTATCGTGGGCTGGCGGCCATTCTTTCCGGGATGGCCGCTCGTGCGCCGGACTTGGGACTGTCATTCTTTACGGAGCCCGAGCTCGCCCCGCTGTGGGAGGGCTCGGTCCCCCCGATCGGGATTGCCAGCCTCGAGGCGCTGATCACGTTGGGCGGCGACGGCACGCTGCTCCGCGGGGCCCGGTCGCTTGGGGGCAAGCCGGTGCCGGTGCTGGGCATCAACCTGGGCCGGGTCGGGTTCCTGACGGCGTGCACTCGGAACGATCTCGACATGGCGCTGATCCGCCTGGCCGCCGGCGACTACGTCCTCGAATCGCGAATGGCCCTCGACGCCGAGATGACCGGGGCCGGCAACTCCCGGTTTGCCTTGCCGGCCGCGTTGAACGACGTGGCGGTCCACAAGGCCGGGGTGGCCCGGATGATCCAGCTGGCCGTCCGGGTCGACGATCAGGATGTCGGACCGTACAGCGCCGACGGGCTCATCGTCGCGACCCCGACCGGTTCGACCGCCTATTCCTTGTCCGCTGGGGGGCCGATCATCGCCCCGGACGTCGAGGCGGTGGTCATCACCCCGATCTGCGCCCATACGCTGGCGGTCCGTCCACTGGTCATTCCGTCCACCGCCATCATCACGATCACCCCGATCAGCGGGTGGGCCGAGGATCTGCTGGTGTCGGTCGACGGCCAGCAGGCCATGACGTTAGGCCCCAACGACACGATCCGGATTGCCCGGAGCGAGCACACCGTCCAGTTGGTCCGGTTCGGCCAGCGGAGCTACTTCGCCCGGATGCGGCAAAGCCTCCGCTGGGGCGACCTCGCCGAGCGCGACAACATCCAATGATCGCCGAGCTGCGGGTTCGGGACTTGGTCACCGTCGCCGACGCCACCCTTCATCTCGGACCCGGCCTCAACGTCCTGACCGGCGAAACCGGTGCCGGCAAGTCGATGCTGGTCGATGCCCTGGCCCTGTTGCTCGGAGGCCGGGCTGAGAGCGGGGCGGTCCGGCCCGGCGCGCAGAAGGCGATCATCGAGGGCGTCTTCGAGGCGCTGCCTCGCCGGCTCAAGACCGTCCTCGAATCGCTCGGCCTCGATCCCGAGGACGACCGGATCGTGGTCCGCCGGGAAGTGTCGGCCGAGGGCCGATCGCGAGCCTGGGTCAATGG
>JAYTTT010000354.1:0-20607 GCA_043744895.1 Gemmatimonadota bacterium
GTCGAACACATGGCCTTTAACGGCACCAAGAACTTCAAGAAACAGGCCCTGGTCGACTACATCGAAGCGATCGGGATGCGGTTCGGCGCCGACTTGAACGCCAGCACCAGCTTCGACGAGACCATCTACCAGCTCCAAGTCCCCACCGACAGCGCCCACTTGGTTCGGCAAGGATTTCAGATCTTGGAGGACTGGGCCCACAGCATCACCTTCGACACCGCCGAGATCCGAAAGGAACGTGGGGTCGTGATCGAGGAGTGGCGCCTCGGCCAAGGGGCCGGCAATCGGATGCAGAAAAAGCAGTTCCCGGTCCTGTTTCGGGGGTCACGATACCGGGACCGGCTCCCGATCGGCACCAAGGAGTCCCTGGAGGGCTTCGACCCGGCGGCACTGACTCGATTCTATCGCGACTGGTATCGGCCCGATCTGATGGCGGTCGTGGCCGTCGGAGACTTCGAGCCCCGTCAAATCATCGAGCTGATCCGGACCCACTTCGGCCGAATGCCAACCCGCCGAACCCGCCGAACCCGAGTCGAGTACTCAGTCCCAGCCCGCGACTCCACGGCGGTCGCGATTGCGACCGACGCCGAGGCCACCAGTACCTCGGTTGGCGCATATTACCTGCGCCCGGGGCGGGTCGATCCCAGCCGAGCCACCTACCGACGGTCATTGGTCGGTGACCTCTATGCGTCGATGCTGGGCCAGCGGCTCTCCGAGCTTTCCCAGCAACCCAATCCACCCTTCATCGGCGCCGGGGGCGGACCCGGCCGCTTGGTCCGTGGTACCGAGGCGTTTTCCCTCGGTGCTGCCGTGGCCGATACCGGAATCCTTCGGGGCCTGACCGCCGTCTTGACCGAGGTCGAGCGGGTCGATCGCCATGGGTTCACGGCCCCGGAACTCGACCGCACCAAGCAAGACCATCTCCGCAGCTACGAGCAGGCGTTCGCCGAACGAGACAAGACCGAGTCCGGCTCGCTGGTTGACGAGTACGTCCAGCACTTCCTCACCGGCGACCCCTCGCCCGGCATCACCACCGAATTTGCCATGGTCAAACAGCTCCTCCCGACCATTACCCTGACCGAAGTGAACCGGGCGGCCCAGGAATGGCTCAAACTCAAGGATCGAGTCCTCTTGGTGAACGCCCCGGAAAAACCCGGCGTCAAGGTTCCGACCGGCACTGAACTCCTGGCCCTGTTCGACCGGGTCCGGACCACCGACATCGCGGCCTACCAGGAAACCGTCTCGAGTGCCCCGCTGGTCGGAGCAACGCTCGTCGATCGCCCGGTGATGAGCGAGACCCAGGACTCCGTGCTCGGGGTAACCCGGTGGACCCTCGGAAACGGAATCCGGGTCATCGTCAAACCCACCACCTTCAAAGCCGACGAGGTGCTGTTCTCCGGCTTCAGCCCCGGTGGCAATTCCCTGGCGCCGGACAGCCTCTTTACCGCCGCCGCGTTCGCGACCCAATTGGTATCCCTCGGCGGACTGGCCGATTTCAGCCTGGTCGAATTGCAGAAGAAGCTCGCGGGCAAGGCCGTGTTCGTCGCCCCGTTCGTGGGAACCTACCAGGAAGGGATCCGGGGGCAGGCCTCGCCCAAAGACCTCGAAACGATGTTTCAGCTGACGTATCTCTACTTCACCGCTCCGCGGCGGGATCCCCAAGCCTTCGAGGCATTCAAGAGCAACGCCCGCGCCCAACTGGCCAATCGAGGCGCCAGCCCCGCCTCGGCCCTCCGCGATACCCTGATCGCCACGATGTCGCAGCACCACCCCCGGAGCCGGCCGCTGGTTCCCGCCATTGTCGATTCCCTCGATCTGGATCGCTCCTTGGCGGTGTACCGCGATCGTTTCGGCGATGCCGGTGACTTCACCTTCATATTGGTCGGGGCCTTGACGTTGGACCAGGTCAAACCCCTGGTCGAACGCTACCTCGGCAACCTCCCCGCCACTCACCGAAGCGAGCAATGGCGTGATATCGGCCTCCGAGCGCCCGCTGGCGTGGTCGAGCGGGAAGTGAGACGCGGCATTGAACCCAAAAGCCAGACCGAGTTGGTCTTTTCGGGGACCTTTCCGTTTTCGCGCCCGGAGCGATTCGTCCTCCGGAGCCTGGCCGACGTACTCGACATCAAACTGCGGGAACAGTTGCGCGAGGAACTCGGCGCCACCTATGGCGTCTCGGTTACCCCAGCCGCGACTCGAATCCCTCGCGAGGAATACACCCTGAGCGTGTCTTTTGGATCGGCCCCGGACCGGGTGACCCAGCTCCTGGCTGCCGTATTCGCCCAGATCGACACCCTGCAGCGGCAGGGAGCCAGCGAGAAGGACCTTGCCAAGATTCGAGAAACGACGATCCGGTCTCGCGAAACCGACCTCAAGGAAAACAGCTTCTGGCTCGGCCAATTGGCCGCCGTCGAACAGAACGGCGACGACCCCAAGGTTATTCTCGACCCGAGCGACTTACTGCCTTTGCTGACCCCCGAGCGGATCAAACAGGCGGCCCTTCGGTATCTCGACCAAAAGAACTACGTTCGGGTGACCCTGCTCCCTGAAGGGAAATGACATCATCCATGAGCCTGCCCATCCGGTGGTTGCTGGTCGCGGTCATGGTCGCACCCAGTCGGCTCGCCGCCCAGATCCGGGCAGACACCGCCGCCATGATCGATCAAGTCTTTGCTTCGTTCAACCGGTCCGACGCCCCGGGGTGTTCCATCGGGATGGATCGGAACGGAAGCCCGTTGTTCCGGCGGGGCTATGGGATGGCCAGCCTCGAGTCGGGGGCCCCGATGACCGAGTTCTCCGTGGTCGAATCGGGATCGGTCGCCAAGCAATTCACGGCCGGGGCAATCAACTACCTGGCCCTCCAGGGCAAACTCAGTCTCGACGATCCGATTCGAAAGTACCTGCCGGAGCTTCCCGACTACGGCAGCCCGATCACCATTCGGATGGCGCTCAACCACACCAGCGGCATCCGGGACATGTGGACCCTGTTTTCGCTGGCCGGCATCGAGCCGGGTACCCATCTCTATACTATGGATCGGGCCCTGGCCATGGTCTACCGGCAGAAGGAACTGAACTTCGCCCCCAACTCGGCCTTTCTCTACAGCAACTCGGGATTCCTGCTGCTGGCGGAAGTCGTCAAGCGGGTCTCCGGGCAATCGCTGGCACAGTTCTCTGAAGATGTCTTCTTCAAACCGTTAGGCATGACCCACACCCAGTGGCGCGATGACTGGAATCGAGTCGTGCCGGGGCGGGTCACCGCTTACGGCCGGACCGAGCAGGGCGGTTACCAAGTCGATATGCCGTTCATGAGCGTCTACGGCGCCGGCGGCCTGCTGACGACCGTGGGCGATCTCCTCAAGTGGAACGAACACCTGACCCACCCGACCATCGGGGGCCAACCCTGGGTCGATCTCATGCAGCAGCGGGGCAAGCTCACCGACGGTAAGGACATTGCCTACGCCGCTGGCCTGTTCGTAACCGAATACCGGGGCGAGCCCGAGATCTCCCATAGTGGTGCCACCGGCGGCTATCGGACCTACCTCGCCCGCTGGCCGGCCCGGAAGCTGTCGCTCGCAGTGCTCTGCAATGTCGCCAACGCCAATACCATCGCCTTGGGCCAACAGGTCGCCGACATCTTCATCGGCCCCAAACCGGCGGCGAATCAATCGACCGCAGAGAGCCGCGCCGACTCGACCCGAGGAGCCGTTCCGGTCTCCGTCGCCGAGCTCGCGGCATTGGCCGGCCCGTACTACAGCCAGGAGCTCGATGTTTCGTACCTCATCACCCCGTCCGTAGGCGGTCTGACGGTCAAGTTCGGCGAGCGAGCCCCGATTACATTGCAACCCACTGCCAAGGATAGCTTCGCGGGCCCCATGGGCCTCGGCCTGAAGTTCACCCGCGCCACCACCGGCCGGGCTGATGGTTTCGTGCTGGGGGCCGGCCGAGTCAAAAACCTCCGCTTTGTGAGACGTTAACCATGCCGACAATCCCGTACGACCGCCCCGGCGCCGACGAATACGCCCCGTACTACGGTACCTATGTCAACAAGGTGCCGGCTGGCGATCTCCTCACCATTCTGGCTGACCAAATTGCCGAGATCATGACATTGCTCCGGCCACTGTCCGAGGAGAAGGCCTCGTTTGCTTACGCCCCAGGCAAGTGGACGATCAAGCAAGTGGTCGGGCATCTGATCGATACTGAGCGGGTGTTCTCGTATCGACTGGTAAGCTTTGCCCGAGCCGATCCCGGTCCGTTGCCCAGCTTCGATGAGAATGCCTGGATTGGCCCGGCCCAGTTCAACGACCGGTCGTTGACGAGTCTGGTTGACGAACTGGTCGCGGTTCGGAGCGCATCCATCGCGCTCGTGGCCGGACTGCCACCCGAGGCGCGTGTCCGCCGCGGCATCGCGAGCGGGAAGGAGGTCTCGGTCCGGGCGATCGCCCACATTCTCCCGGGGCACGTCGCGCACCATCTCCAAGTCCTCAAGGACCGTTACCTCTGATCGGGGCGGCATGACCGACCCCAGCCCGCCCCCGTCGGACCTCGGATTCGGCGGGGCACTGAGCCGCAGCGGGCGAAACCGCCTCCTCCGTCGAAACGGCAGCTTTTCGGCTCGACGGGTGGGCCTTCGCTTCGCCGAATCAGTCGGTGTCTACAGTTATCTCCTGACGACCAGCTGGCCCAAGTTCCTGGCCTTGGTCGCCCTCGCCTATTTCGGGACCAACGCTCTGTTCGCGGTGGGCTATGTCGCGCTGGGGCCTGATGCGCTTCGGGGGGGCACGGGGACCACGACCGCGGGCCGCTTGGTCGATGCCTTCTTCTTCAGCGTGCACACCCTGGCCACGATCGGCTACGGCAACATTGTCCCCAATTCGCTCGCGGCCAACCTGCTCGACGCGATCGAGGCGCTGACCGGCCTGCTCGGAGTGGCCGCGGCGGCCGGGGTCGTCTTTGCCCGAATTTCACGACCGCGGGCGGGCGTCGTCTTCAGCAGCGTGGCCACCATTGCGCCGTATCGCGACGGCAAGGCACTCATGTTCCGAGTCGCCAACGCCCGTCGCTCCGAGCTGATCCAGGTCCAGGCGGTCGTCAATTTCTCCCTCCTCAAGCCCGATGGCTCGAGTCGGGAGTTCAAGCAACTGACTCTGGAACGAAACGATGTGGTCTTCATGCCGACATCGTGGACCGTGGTGCACCCAATCGACTCGGCAAGCCCGCTGTACTCACTTGACCGGGAGACCCTCATCGCTCGGGCGCCCGAGATGTTCGTGCTGCTCACCGCCGTTGAGGAGGTCTTCAGCCAGATCGTCCACGCCAGAGCATCGTATGCGGGCGATGAGTTCGTCTGGGGCGTCCGCTTTGCCAACATTAACGAAACCGACGAAGCGGGCGTGGTCATCAAGGTCGACGTCAGCCGGCTCAGCGAAGTGGAGCCGGTTCCGCTTCCGGGTGTTGAGCGAAGCGGATCGGTCGCGACGAGGATAGTTTGATAGTGGCACTATTCAACCAGGCACCGATATGACAGCCACGACCCCCGGCCACCCGGCCAGACTCCCTCGGGAAGCTATCGTGATTCGATTTGCCGGCGACTCCGGCGACGGGATGCAGATTACCGGTTCCGAATTCGCCGTCGAGACCGCCTTTGCCGGCAACGACCTCGCCACCTTTCCAGACTTCCCCGCCGAAATTCGGGCACCCCAAGGTACCACCTTCGGCGTCTCGGCTTTCCAGATCCACTTTGGCAGTGGCGAGATCATGACTGCGGGCGATGACCTCGACGCCCTCATCGCCATGAATCCGGCTGCCATGAAGACCAACCTCAAAGACCTGAAAAAAGGCGGGGTCCTGGTTTGCGACATCGCGACCTTCACGCCCCGGAACCTCACCAAGGCCGGATACTCGGCCAACCCGCTCGAGGATCCGTCGCTCTCCGACTACCGGGTCATGAAGCTCGACGTCACCAAGATGAATGCCGAGGCCGTCAAACCATTCGGCCTCGGCGCCAAGGATGGCCTTCGGTCCCGGAACATGTGGACCCTCGGCCTCATGCTCTGGATGTACGGACGAGACCGGAACCGGACCATCGAGTGGCTGGAGCGGAAGTTTGCCAAGAAGCCGGACATCGCCAAGGCCAATGTCGCGGCCTTGAACGCGGGCCATGCCTTTGGTGAAACCATCGAACTTTCGGCACCATCCTACAGCGTGGCACCGGCCAGCGCCGCTCCCGGGACCTACCGAACCGTCACCGGTACCGACTCCTTGGTCTGGGGCCTGATCGCCGGCGCCAAGGCCGCCAAACTCGCGCGGGTGGTCTTGGCGTCGTATCCAATCACCCCGTCCTCTCCGGTCTTGCACTCCCTGGCCAACCTGAAACAGCTCGGCATCGTCACCTTCCAGGCCGAGGACGAAATCTCCGCCATGTGCGCGGCCATCGGGGCGGCCTACGGCGGTGCGCTCGCGATCACCTCCAGTTCCGGACCAGGCATTGCCCTCAAGACCGAGGCCATCGGACTTGCGGTCATGACCGAACTGCCCGTCATCGTCATCAACAACCAGCGCGGCGGACCTTCAACCGGCCTTCCCACCAAAACCGAACAGTCCGATCTCTACCAAGCGATCTACGGTCGGAACGGTGATACCCCGTTGCCCGTCATCTCCACCGCCACCCCATCCGATTGCTTCGACGTTGCGATGGAAGCGGTCCGGATCGCTACCAAGTACATGACGCCCGTCATGTTGCTCACCGACGGATACTTGGCCAACGCCTCGGAGCCGTGGCTGATTCCGGATGTGACCCAACTGCCGACCTTCCCGGTCACATTCCACACCGACCCCGTCGGCTTCCACCCGTACCTGCGCGACCCCGTCACCCTGGGCCGAGTCTGGGCGCTCCCGGGCACCGCGGGTCTGGAACACCGAATCGGCGGGATCGAGAAAGACTTCAACACCGGGCACATCTCCTACGACCCGGAAAACCATCAGAAGATGACCGATATCCGCGCCGCCAAGATCGACGGAATCGCCGCTGACATTCCGCTCCAGCAGGTGGCACTCGGTGAAGACACCGGAGCATTGGCGGTCGTCGGTTGGGGATCGACCTATGGCCCGATTCATCAGGCGGTCAGGGCCCTCCGGGCCGAGGGCAAGCGGGTCTCGCAGATTCACATCAGATACCTGAAACCGTTCCCCAGAAACCTGGGCGACCTGCTGAAACGGTTCGACCGCGTCTTAGTGCCGGAAATGAACAATGGTCAGTTGGTGACGGTGCTCCGGAGCGAGTACCTGATCCCGGCCGAAAAACTTGGGAAAGTCACCGGCCAACCGTTTAAGATCAGCGAACTGGTGGCGGCCATCCGCACCCGATTGGAGAAGTGACCATGACCACCACGACGGCGCCACTGAAGGCCTCCGACTTCGAATCGGACCAGGAAGTCCGCTGGTGCCCCGGCTGCGGCGACTACGCCATTCTCAAGGCCGTTCAGCGCACCTTGGCCGACATTGGAGCCACCCGAGAGTCCACCGTGTTCGTCTCCGGCATCGGCTGCTCCTCCCGGTTCCCGTACTATGTATCGACCTATGGATTCCACACCATCCATGGCCGGGCCCCGGCGGTGGCCACCGGCCTGAAGCTTGCCCGGCCCGACCTCGATGTCTGGCTCGTCACCGGCGACGGGGACGGACTCTCGATCGGTGGCAACCATATGCTCCATGTCCTCCGCCGCAACGTCGATATCCAGCTGTTGCTGTTCAACAACGAGATCTACGGACTCACCAAAGGGCAATACTCTCCGACCTCACGGGTCGGGACCCGGTCACCCTCGACCCCCATTGGATCGGTCGACGCCCCGCTCTCCCCGACGCTCTTCGCGCTGGGGGCCGGCGCCCGATTCGTCGCCCGAAGCGTTGACACCCAGCAGCTTCACCTCGTTGGTGTCTTGAAGCGCGCCCACCAGCACCGCGGCACCAGCTTCGTCGAAATCTTTCAGAATTGCGTCGTGTACAACGACGGCGTATTTGACGACTTTGCCGACAAGAGTGTCGCGGTGGAACGCCAACTGCTTGCCGAACATGGCAAGCCGCTGGTGTTTGGCAAGGATAAAAAGCAGGGTCTCCGACTCAAGCCCGCGGTCTTGGAATTGGAGGTCGTCACGATCGGCGAGAATGGCGTCACGGAGTCGGACATCTTAATTCACGATGAGAAGAACCGGGCCCTGGCCTCGCTGCTGGGTTCCCTTCACCCACCGGCGTTCCCGCAGGTCCTCGGCGTCATCTATTGCGACCCCGCGCCGTCCTACGAGGACTTGGTGTTCGCTCAGATGAAGTCGGTCACTGGCGGCCCCAAGGATCTTTCCGCTCTGATGCACACCGGCCGGACCTGGACCGTCGCCGGCTGATCCGCCTGCCGGCTACCGGCCTCGGCAGGCGTACCCCAAGGAACCATTGAAGTCTTTCGGCCGCTTGACGTCGTTGAAAAAGCCATCGAGGTATTCGGTCGCCTCCTTGGCGCGTTTCGGTTCGAGCCCCGGCATCCCCTGGATCATCGCGTAGAGCGAGTCCTTGGCTTGGCTCAACCGCTCGATGGTCGGAATCAATTCCTCGACCTTTCGGCACGGACCCCGATAAAGCCGCTCCTTGACGCTCTTGATCGGCAGCCGCTCGTCGGGCACCGCGTACGACGCACCGACCAATCCGGAAAAATCGAAGTCGTAGGCCACCGGGATATAGGCCTCTCCCTTGCCGCGATCCAGGATTCGAAAGTTGTGAATCATCGCCACCGACCAATCGGTGTTGCCGATCATATACTCAAACAGCATGGCCAAATCCAATGGGCCTGGGTCCATGTCGGAAAAGTTGCCTCCCGTCGCCATCACCAGGACGGTGCCGTTCCGCTTGGCCAGCTCCTTGTCGTCCTCGATGAAGAATCCGTACCGGGTAATCGCCTTGGTGGTGTCCTCAGGCACATACGTAATCTTGGCGAGACGGGTCCGGTGACTGAACGGCGTGAGGAGATTGTACATTCGATAGGCGGCCTCCTCGATCAGGAGGTTTTGTTCGTTCCGGTTGGCGTTCTGGCAATGGGTCACCAGCTTGATGCCGCCTTGCCCGCTGAAGACCGTTCCCTTGGCCGATTCCTTGTCGAACTGGATTTTTAGCGGAGCAAACCCGCAAGTCATCCGCCGCAACCGAAAATGCCCCCGGGTATCGAGAGTCACCGCCACCGATTTGTTTCCCAGTTTGGCATCGACGAACTCGAAGCTGCCTGGGAGCGGGTTGGTTTTGGTGGTATCCCGGTTCTTGAAGAGCGCACCGAACGGAGCCCGAAGCGTCAACTCCAGCGGCTCCCGATCCCGAAACAGTCGTTCCGGCTCGGACTTTTTCAATTCCTGGGCCCCGGCGGGGGCAACGCCACCAACCACCAACAGCATCGATACCAGGAAAACCGCTCTCATAGGCACTCCAAGGGTCGGTAGGTCCAATATATTATCGCATCAATCCAACCGCCGCGAGGGGCGGCCTTGGTTCCCCTTCATGGTTCCGCACTCTATTATCCGGCATGGACTATCCCTTGTTTCTCCGGATCGCCGCCCTGCCAGTGATCGCACTCAGCCTGCTTTCCTGCTCCAAGGGTACCAGCGTTCCGGAACCAATCCCGTCCCCGGCCAGACCGGCCCAGGGCCCGAAACCTGCCCTGCTCGTCTTCATTACCATCGATCAGATGCGGCCGGACTACTACGACCGCTTCAAAGGGCAGCTGACCGGCGGTCTCGCCCGGCTGTTCCAGCACAGCGCCGTGTTCACCGATGCCCATCACGACCACGCCATCACCGAAACAGCACCGGGCCACGCCACCATCATGTCCGGGCGGTTCCCGAGAAGCACCGGCATCACCAGAAATCTGGCCGGAGTCAATTCCACCGATTGGCCCTTGATCGGCGCCACCGACCTCGGCGCCGCTCCGTTCCGTTTTCGGGGCACCACGGTCACCGACTGGATCACCGCCGCCGACCCCCGCACCCGCGCCTTTTCGGTTTCGTCGAAGGATCGGGCCGCCATTCTGCCGATCGGCCGCTCTAAACAGCAAGTCTATTGGTACGCCAACAACGGAACGTTCACGACCAGCATCTGGTACCGCGACACTCTGCCGACTTGGGTGAAGGACTTCAATGCCCTCCGGCTTCCGCACCGCTTCGCCGGGCAGGACTGGACCACCCTTCGGCCGGCCGCCGACTACCCCGAAACCGACAGCGTCCCGTACGAAAGTTTTGGGCGCAATTTCATGTTTCCTCACAAGTTCCCGGCCGATTCCGCCGCCGCCGCCGCGCAAATGCGATTCACCCCCATGATCGACGAGATAACGCTACGGTTCGCCCTTCAGGGTCTCCGCCGGCTGAACCTCGGTCGCACCGGAGCGACAGACGTGATGGCGGTGTCCTTGTCCGGCACCGACTACATCGGCCATTTCTTTGGCCCCGAATCCACAGAACAGCACGACCAGATCGTCCGCCTCGATCGAGTGCTCGGCGCCTTCCTCGACACCCTCTATACCCTGCGGGATTCAACCCAAGTGATCGTCGCCCTGACCGCGGACCATGGTGGCGGCCTCATTCCCGAACTCCATGGCGGCCTTCGCGTCAACATCGGCCCGGCCTTCGACGCCGCCAAAGCAGCTGTCAAAGCCGGCGGCGGCGATTCCACCGCCGTCGATATCGAGAGCGGGGCCTTTTTCGTCGACCCGGCGAAACTCGGACCCAACGGCCTCACCGTCGACCAAGTCACCCAAACTTTCACCACGGCAGCCAAGACCGTCCCAGGCGTCCTCCGAGTGGACCGATTCGGCGATCTCGCTGGCCACGACCTTCGAAAAGACCCGATCGCCCGCCGCTGGCTTCAAATGTTTCCCGATGACATGCTCCCGGCCGCGGTGGTTACCCTTCGAGAGGGCGACATCTATAACTACCCGATCGTCGCCACCCACGGCTCGCCCCACGACTACGACTCGCACGTGCCGCTCCTGTTTTACGGAGCGCCGTTCAAACCCGGTCGCTACACCCGATTCGTTCGCACCGTCGACATCGCGCCGACTCTGGCGGTCGTCCTCCACCTCAAACCGGCCGAACCCCTCGATGGCCGGCCGCTCACCGAGGCCATTCGCTAGCCCTACGACCCGAAAAACCGTCGCAATTCGGCAGCGGTCTCGGCCGGTGATTCCTCGGCGAGATAATGGCCACACGCAAGCGAGCGCCCCGCGACGGAGGCCACCCGCTCTTGCCAGTCTTCAATCGGTTTGAAGCAACGTTCGATCACCCCATACTTGCCCCAGAGCACCAGCAACGGTGCCTGAACCTGCCGACGGATATCGGCCTCGTCATGCTCGAGGTCGATCGTGGCCGCCGCTCGGTAGTCTTCGCAGGTCGCGTGAATACAGGCACTCGATCGAAACGCGGCTCGGTATTCGGCCAGGGCCTCGCGATTGAAGGCCTCAAGGCCTCCATGCCGGTTGGCGAGATGGGTTGTCAGAAAGAAATCGGGATCGGCCCCGATCAACCGCTCCGGGAACGGCGAAGGTTGAATCAGAAAGAACCAGTGATAATAGGCCTCGGCAAAAACCCGGTCAGTCCGAAGGTACATCGTGCGGGTGGGGACGATGTCGAGCACCGCCCACTGAACAATCCGGGCACCATGATCGAGCGCCATCCGGTGCGCCACCCGCCCGCCGCGATCGTGACCCACGACCCGAAACCGATCGAACCCAAGCGAATTCATCACCCGGACTTGGTCCTCGGCCATGACCCGTTTGGCATAGTTACTGTGATCCGGCAAACCCTCCGGCTTGCTGCTCCCGCCGTAACCCCGAAGGTCCGTTGCGACGACCGTGAAGTGCTCTGCTAGGCGCACCGCCACTTGGTGCCAGATCGCGTGGGTCTGCGGGTACCCATGCAGTAGCAAGAGGGGTGGGCCCGACCCGCCCACCACCCCGTGGATGACCACCTCGCCAACTTCGAACCAGCGGACCTCGAATCCCGGAAATAGAGCCATGGTATTTCCCGCCGGCCCTATCGGGGCGGGCGGAGAGTCCGGTCGATCTGGACCAGCGCGTCCTCCAAATGGGCCCGGGTGGCCCGGTCCGATGCCCGGCCCAACGCGCGCCGGATCGACCCTTCGAGCGTCACGAGATCAGCCCGAAACGCCGACTGGATGTCGCTGGTCGCCCGAGCTCCGGCAAACTGAGCCTGGAACTCCGGCGGCAACCCCGCCGGGAGTTGCGGCGGCACCGCGTTGACCTTGCCCCGTGACTGGGTCAGATACGACCGCTGGAGTTCCCGACGGAAGGCATCGATCGTCACCGTCCCGCCGGCAAGCTCGGTCCAGATCCCGCCTCGGACGTCGGCCAGCATCTCGCCTAACGAATAGACGTCGCCACGATTCGTGGCGAGCGCGTCGTTTTCGACCAGTCGTTCGAGCCGCCGGTCGTTCCAGAGCGTGTTCAGCACCCCGGCCTGGGCCCCACCGATCCGGCGCAACGCCCCCTCCACTTCGATCCGGCGGAGCAAGGTCGGCAGCACGAAGTAGCTGGGCGTCGGAAACGCGTTCTCATTGAGAAACTTGACCGCGTCCTGCTGGCGAGCTCGGCTCCACGGCGTATACCGCGTCCCGGTCTGGCCGGCATACTTCTCTTGAGCATCTGCCCCGCCGACCATGATGGCGACGTGGCGCAACTCAGTCGCCCACTGCCCGATCAGCCGGGTATAAAGCAGGTCAAGATCCTCGTAGTCCTGGCCATTGTGAACCGCGGCCGCTTCCAACAACGGAACCACTTGCTTGATGCTCTTCATGCCCCAGCCCGTGGCCTTGACCGGGTCGGCGTCGCCCACCGCCTCGCTGTGATCGCCGGGATCCGCGCCCCGGGAGTCGGACATGTTGAACCGGTACCACGGCGTGGCGTCCTGTTCCCGCGACCACTGATCCAAGGTCGCCCATTCCTCGTCCGGCGTCCGCGCCGAAGGAATCGGGGCATAGCCCCAATGGGTGGTGTACTTGTCCCACGGGCCAATCCGGGGAATCAGATCCTCGATGTCGATGCGGTCCTCGGGCTGCGCCGTGTAATTGAAGCGGGAGTAATCCATGATCGACGGCGAGTGGCCCATCCGTTTGACCCAGGTCCGGCTTCGAACCGAGTCAACCGGGTACGTCGAACTCCCCTTTTGGTCGTGCTGGTAGCCCAGCGTATGGCCAACCTCATGCGCCACGACAAATTCCACGAGCCGCCCCATCAGCGAGTCCGGAAACGGCCACATCCGCGCCCGCGGATCCAAATGGCCGACCTGGGAGAAGTACCACGTCCGCTGCAGATTCATGATGTTGTGATACATGTAGATGTCCGACTCGAGGATCTCGCCGGACCGGGGGTCGTTCACATTCGGGCCGGTGGCGTTCTCCACCGTCGACGGAAACCACCGGACCACCGAATACCGAGCGTCTTCCGGGGCCCAGTCCGGATCCTCCGCCTTGCTCGGAGCGTCCTTGGCGATGATGCCCTTCCGGAATCCGGCGGCCTCGAACGCCACCTGCCACTGCTCGATCCCCCGCCGCACGTAGGGCTTGAGCCAGTCCGGCGTGTTGGGATCGACGTAATAGGTGATCGGCTTGACCGGCTCGGAGATGGCGGCGTTCGGGTCCTTCTTCTCGAGTCGCCACCGCACGATATACTGTCGCTCCTGAGCCCGTTGCTCCGGCCGGCTGTAGTCGATCTTCTGGAGCGAGAAGAACCCGATCCGTTTATCGGCCAGCCGAGGCATCATCGGCTTTTCCGGCAGCTTGATCATGCTCCAGTGCATCCCGACCGAAGCCGTCCCCGTCGCCGCTGGGGCAAAGGGGTTGGCCGCCGCCGCGCCCGGCAATCCGGCGGGCGGCGGCGGGAACGTCAACGTGGCCTCCACTTCCACATTGGTCGGGAACGAAAGCACCTGTTCCACGAACGACCGCGTCGGGTCGGGCACCCCCCGGAACTGGGCCCCGGGGCCGAATTCCGGGGGTGGCGCGGTGTACAGCTTCGAGACCTCGATCACGGCAGCGCTATCCGGCCCGTACGCATCGACGTTGAACGCCGCGACGATCACGTCATTGTTCGAGTTCCGAACCGCTTGATAGATCGGCGTGGTCGAGTCGGCGATTGTCTGATAGGAAACGGCCTGGAGCAGCACCCGGTGATCCCGGCGTTCCCATCGGAGAACGTAGGACCGGCCCACCTGCTGTCCGCCGTAGCCGGCATCGAGCGGCACCCGCGCGGCCCGGGTCACCAGCAACATGTCCTTGCCCAATTCCCCCCGGGGAATCTCGAAGTACACCCGGCTCCCGATTCGGTGAGTCTTGAACAACCCGGGCCGGCTCTTCGCCTCCGCCGTGATAACCGTCGCGTACGGCTTGGGCGCCGGATCAGCCCCGGGAGCGGCTCCAGGCCCGCCAAGGCCCCGCCGCGAGGTGTCTTGAGCCTGAACTGGCATCGCCCCGATGGGGCGGGCGGGGCCGGCACCACTCGGAACGGTCGCCGGCGTTTGAATCTGGGGCGCTGGCGTAGCGGTCGGAGGGGTGGTAGTACGACACCCCGCCCCGATCACCAGAACGCCGAAAACCGTGAGTCGACCGACACTCGTCATCCGGATCTCGATTGTTAAAGGGACGCTGGAAACTTGCCCCCACAATACGTCGAGGTCCCGTCGTTCGTTGTCAGAGCCGGAACAGGTAGCTCACCTTACCGAAAATCCCGTCCGGTCCGCGGCGCAGTCCCGTCGATTGCCGAGGGTCCAATTCCGAGTAGGTGGACCCATAGCCAAGATAAAGCAGTGTTCCCGGACTTGGCCGATAGCTGAACAGCCAATCCATCTGGAGTTCGTTCGAGTCGGTGCCCAAATCCTGAACCCGCCCAACCAAGATCGGGCGCCCTGCCCGGTCAACCGCCGCTGACCGCTTCCTGACACTGTACTGCCCGACGAACCGCAAGAAAATCGACCGGTTGACCTGGTATTCCACCTTGAGTCGAGGAATGGTCTCACTGGAAAACCTCGAGCCATCACGCTGGCGATCGATCGACAGCCTGGTCAGTTGAAAGGCCGCCCGCAGCGCCGTGGTCGGTCGGAGGTCGATCGTGCCATTCACGCGCCGATTCCGACCGGGTGCCGCCTCCCGAAAGATCGGGGTGTCTCCCCCGCCAACCGTCGCCGACACGGTGAAATGCTGGAATGTCGGGCTCGTGATGGTGAGGCTGCCGCTGACCTGATTGTTCTCTCGGCCTGGCACGACAAAACCGACCGTATCGCCGGTTGCGGTCAGAACGCCGAGACCCTGATACGACGCGGGATCGTAGTTGAAAAAAGTGCGCGACAAGGAGCCACTCAACTGCCAGCCGCCCCGCAGTGTCGCACTTGGAAAAATGAACTCGCTCCCTTCGATCGTTCCGTCCCCCGGCGATCGATAGTCCCATAGCCGGCTAGCCCCGAAAAAAGCCCCGGCTGTTTGGACCAGAGCCCCTGGCTTCCCGTAGCCCGACAGCCGGTTGAAGGCATTGACCTCGATCACCCCGGGCCGGTTCACGAACCCGGCTGCCGCCGCAAAGTCCGGCCCGATCGCCTTGACGGAATAGTTGAACCCCCATCCTCGGCCGGTCCGGTCCCAGGTCGCCCGGAGCAACAGACCGCTTCCGCTCCGGGACCCCTCCGCGGTCCAGGACTCTGCCACCTGCAACTCCACGTAATAGACCTTCGAGAAGTAGGTCCGAAAGTCGGCCCCGATGAGCCGGGAATGGTCTGGCCCTACTTCTCGGGTGGTCATGACCGCACCCAGGGTCGAACTCTTGCTCAAGTCGGTTCGGAGCCGAGTCGCCCCGAAAATCGGGGTCTGGTTGCCCGAGAGCGACTGATTCTGCCCATCGAGCGCGGTCAGCGCCGCCACATTCACCTTCCCGATCTTGCCGGCTAGTTTGAGACCGGCATCCGGATTGCCGATCCGGCGGGTGTAGATCAACTGGCCCGGGGTATCGAATAACTCGAGGCCGTCCAGGAAGAACGGACGCTTTTCGGGGTAGAATAGCGCGAACCGCTCGTTCAGGGTCACTTGGCCCACATCGGCCTCGACCTGCGAAAAATCGGGGTTGACCGTCCCGTTCAACGTCAGATTCTGGCTGATCCCCCACCGAACGTCCGCCCCAAAATCCGCCTTCTGGGTGTACTGGCGGCCACCCCGGGGGTCTGGCAAACCATCGAACCGGTCGGTCGCGGTCGGCGTCATCTCGAGGACCAAGCCCCGCTTCAGGTCATGCAGACCAACCAGCCGGCCCGACTGACTCAGGAATCTCGAGTTGCCCCGCATCACCGGCGCCCAACTATCCTGAAAGCCGCTGTGCTGGATCCGACGCAAGATGTTGATTCCCCAGTCCTGGGTTGTTCCCTCTCCATACCGGAGACTCTTGAAGGGGATCCGAACCTCGACGTCGTACCCCCCCTCGACCAACCGACCCTTCGACTCGAAGGCGAAATCCGGATTGAGGTCGACGTTGCCATCCAAAGGATTGATGTTGCCGAATCCACCACCGACGCCGGATCGGCCACCCGCTCCCCCGCTAAAATTGTCACTCCGGGTCCCGTCTTGTTGAACCCCTAACGCATTCACGCCAAAGACAAACGCGATCTGCTGATCGTTATAGGTATCAAGTAAGATCTGAACATGATCTTCGGCGGCGATATTGTCTCGGTTGGCCTGAGTGGCCCGGATCGGACTGCCGGAACCGCCCCGGGCTCGAATCCCGAAGTAGATCGCGTCGCTGGCGTACCATACCAGCACGTCGGTCGGCTCGGCCGCGGGACGGCCGTCCACCGGCTGATATTGCGAGAAGTCGGTCAACCGGGATGCCCGCCGCCAGACCGGTTCACTGAGATCACCATCGATCGCAATGGTCGTATCGACCCGGGGAATCGCCACATTGAGCTGCCGGTTCCGGCCGCTGAAGACGAGGGAGGTATCTTGGACGAGGACGAAAAGTGCCGAAAGAGTCAAGTACATGGCGGCAAATCTAGCTGGGACTGTGTCCGTTCCCTTGATCGGAGGAGTGGCTGCCGATCTTTGCGGCGTGACCCGATCGCGACAAGACCTCTGTGTCCTGTATAATGAACCGCTCCGATGGTGGAACCCTATCCTCTGGTCCCATGACTCACGCCCTGACAGCCCGCCGCACCCATTCGTTCACGGAATCCGTGATCCGAGGCATGACCCGCCTTGCCGATCAGCACCACGCGATCAACTTGGCGCAGGGGTTCCCGAACTTCCCGACCCCAACCGTTCTGAAGGAGGCGGCCGCCGCCGCCATCCACGCCGATATCAATCAGTATGCCATTACCTGGGGCGCCAAACGCCTCCGGAACGCCCTGGCCAAGAAGTACGCTGACTGGTACGGCATGACGGTCAACACCGAGACCGAGATTACCATCACCTGCGGCGCCACCGAAGCGATGGCCGCCGTACTCTTGGCCCTCGTCAATCCCGGCGAAGAAGTGATTGTCTTCGAGCCGTTCTACGAGAACTACGGACCCGACGCCATTCTCTGCGAGGGACAACCAGTCTTCGTTCCATTAATGCCGGGCCAGGCCCTCGATCTCGATCGGCTGGCCAAGGCCTTCACCAACAAAACGAAGGCCGTCATCGTCAACACCCCGGGCAACCCCTCGGGCCGAGTCCTGACCCGGGCCGAACTGACCGGCATCGCAAGCCTCTGCCAAATACACGGGGCCTGGGCCATCACCGATGAGATCTACGAGCATATCTACTACGAGGGCGAGCACATCCCGATGGCCACGCTGCCCGGAATGCGCGACCGCACCATCACCATCAGCGGTGCCTCGAAGACCTACAGCATTACCGGATGGCGAATCGGGACCATCATCTCACCCCCGACGGTAACCGACGCCATCCGGAAGGTCCACGATTTCCTGACCGTGGGAGCCCCCGCGCCGCTCCAGGAAGGGCTGGCTGTCGCCATGGAGACGCTGGGCCGGGACTACTATCAGCACCTCCAACGTGACTACCGGGCCCGCCGGGATCTCTTGGTCGGCGCCCTCCTCAAGGCCGGGTTCCAATGCCAGGCGCCCGAGGGTGCCTACTATATCCTGGCTGAGTTTTCGAGGATCAAGAAGATGCCGTCGGATGAGTTTGCTCGCTGGCTGACCATCGAAGGGGGCGTCGCGACCGTGCCCGGCACCAGCTTCTTTTCAGACCCGGCCGTGGGAAAAGACTACACCAGATTCGCGTTCTGTAAGACCGAAGATCTGCTCCAAGCCGCCGTGGCCCGCCTTGAGAAGTTGTAGCCGCCCACGGTCAAATCCAAACCGGGCGACCCTCTTCCCGCTGAGCCGTCGCCAGTAAGCCGGTCAGGATGTCGTCGAATCGGTTGAACAGCAGTGAGAGATGGCCCTCGTCAGGATAAAATCTGGCCTCCGACCGCGGGAGCGCCGAGGCGAGATATCGGCCGGCGGCCGGCGGCACATTCACGTCCTTGCCACCAAACCAAAGATTCACGACCAGCGGCACCTGGCTGAGTTGGAATCCCCAGCCTCGACTTGCCAGCCGGAGATCGGCCAACCCACCCTCCTCACCTCGGCGAAAAGTCTCCCGGATCATCGCGAGGAAATGGGCTCGCCGAGCCGGCGAGGCTACCGCCTGCCGGTCGACCTCGGCCATCGCCTGACCGAGCCTGGTAAAGAAGGTCGTCGGCTGGGTCGCGGCCATCGCCGCCATCGTCCGGAGACCGCGACGAAGACCCCACGGAAACCACCGCGCCAGAAAGAACATCGTCCGGTTCTGCTGGCTCATCCCGTCCCGCGCCTCCGGCACATTCATCGGCGCCACCCCACCAGCGATTCCGACCGAGCGCAATCGATGCGGAATTCTGACCGCGCAGGCCGCAGCATACGGAGCTCCCCCCGAAACCCCCAAAGCCGAGAATCGCGACAGACCCACCGACTCGGCAAACGCCAGAACATCCGCCGGCCAGTCCAGAATGCTGCGACCGGGCTTGGGGTCGGAAAGGCCCATCCCAGGGCGGTCGAGCGCCAACACCCGAACCCCGCGGCGCTCAGCGATCGCATCGAACTCCGGCGCCATCACCTCAAGCCGGCAGCTCGGGCTGCCGTGAAAATAGAGCACCGGCGTGCCGGTGGAATCGCCGCTTTCGGCGTAGCCCAGCATCCGCCCGTCCGGCAGCCGGATCGTCCTATCGGTCTCGATGGCCATTCGGCCCCTCCGGAACGAATCGGTACCAACACTGATCTCGCACCACCCCGACCTCGATCGGATACCTGGTCATCGTCGGAGTACTCATCCCGACCAACTTAACGCCCAACCGATCGGGCAGTACATTCCTACCATGACCAACTTTCCCCGAATCTTCTCCCTCGCCGGCTTCGCGGCCCTGACCCTCGCCGGCCTGATGCAGGGACAAACCAAGAAGCGGGCTCGCGAGCTTGGCATTCCGCTCGATGGAACGCCGGGAACCCAGAACGCAATCACCGATGTCCCAGGAGTCGAAGTCGGGATGACGACGCTGATCTCCGGTGAAGGCAAGCTGGTCGTCGGCAAGGGCCCGGTTCGAACCGGCGTCACCGCCATCTTGCCCCGGGGAAAGGCCGGCGACCAGCAGGTGTACGCCGCCTGGTTCACCCTGAATGGCAACGGGGAAATGACCGGGACCACCTGGGTCGAGGAGTCCGGCTTTCTCGGCGGACCGGTCATGATCACCAACACCCACTCCGTCGGCGTCGTCCACAACGCCACGATCGAGTGGGCCGTCAAGAAGGGAAAAGAATTCACCTGGTCCTTGCCGGTCGTCGCGGAAACCTGGGACGGCGGCATCAACGACATCAACGGCTTCCACGTCACCAAACAGCACGCCATCGACGCCATTGATAACGCCACGTCCGGGCCCGTCCCTGAGGGGAATGTCGGCGGCGGAACCGGGATGACCTGCAACCAGTTCAAAGGTGGCACCGGCACCTCCTCGCGCCGAATCGCCGTCCTCGGACAAACCTATCATGTCGGGGTGCTCGTGCAGTGCAATTACGGCGGGCGGCCTCGGTTCTCCGTCGCTGGGGTCCCCGTAGGACAAGAAATCCCCGACCTCCTTCCCTGCTTCATCCCTCTGCCGGACGGGACCGTCGCGGGCCGGGCGCCCTGCACCCCGAGCGGGGGTGGAGGTGAAGACATGGGCGACATGGGATCGATTATTGTCGTCGTCGCCACCGACGTCCCCCTGCTGCCTCATCAGCTCAAACGAGTGGTCAAACGAGCCGCGTTGGGAATCGGCCGGATGGGCGGCATCGGCGGCGATTCATCCGGCGACATCTTCATCGCCTTTTCCACCGCGAACCCCAGTGCCGATCGTCCGGACAAAATCGCGACCGTGCAGGCCATCCCGAATGAGACCATCAATCCGGTCTTCGAGGCCACCATCGACGCCACGTCCGAAGCCATCCTCAACGCGATGCTCGCCGCCGAAACGATGACCGGCGCTAACGGCCGCCGGGTCTTCGCCTTGCCGCACGACCGGCTCCTCGCTGCCTTGCGTAA
>JAYTTT010000355.1:0-5302 GCA_043744895.1 Gemmatimonadota bacterium
CGTGACCGAGGCCAGGAACGTCCAGCAACATATCCTCCGCCAGGAGAAACTGGCCGCGGTCGGCCAGCTCGCGGCCGGCGTGATGCACGAGATCAACAATCCGTTGGCGACCATCGCGGCCTGCGCCGCCGCGGTAGACGCCCGGTTGGCCGGCCAGGCTGACGCGAGCGTCAAGGAGTTCCTCGACATCATCGACAAAGAGGTCCAGCGGTGCAGTAAGATCGTCGATGGGCTCCTTGAGTTCAGCCGGCATTCCTCGGCCCGGCCCAAGAACCCGGTTGGAGCCAATGACCTGGTCGAACGAACGTTGTTCTTACTCAAACACCACAAGCGGTTCAAACGGCTCACCGTCGCGACGGTCCTCCATCCCGACGATCTGTCGGTCCGGGCCAACGACGAACAACTGATTCAAGTCCTGATGGCGCTGATGCTGAATGCGGTTGACGCGATGGTCGATGGCGGGACGCTGACCCTGACCACCCGGCCGGCTCAAAGCCGGGCGGGCGCGCTCATCGAAGTTCGTGACACGGGAGTCGGGATTCCAGCCGGTGAGTTGGCGAAGATTTTCGAGCCCTTCTATACCACCAAACCGCCCGGGCAGGGAACCGGGTTGGGGTTGTCGATTGCCTACGGCATCATCCAGGACCATGGCGGCCGGATCGACGTGGAAAGCACGTTCGGTCAAGGCAGTCTGTTCACGGTGACCCTCCCGACCGAGATCGGAGGCGGGTCGTGAAGCTCTTGGTGGTGGAAGACGATCGGATCGTCGGCCAGTATGTCAAGCGCGGGATGGAAGAGCAGGGGTACCATGCCGATCTGGTCGATGATGGCCTGGAGGCGCTTCGCCTGATCTCCGGCGGGCACTATGACCTCGTCATTCTCGACCTCCGGCTACCGGGAATGACCGGCTACGAGGTGCTCCGGACCATTCGGGATCGCGGGGTCACCACGCCGATTTTGGTGCTGACGGCCCAGGACGCCGTCGATCACAAGGTCCAGGCCCTCCGGGCCGGGGCCGACGACTACGTCACCAAACCCTTTGCGTTCGAGGAACTGTTGGCCCGGGTCGAGGCGATCGCCCGCCGGCCGCCGCAGCTCCGTTCGACCCGGCTCGTGGTGGGTGAGTTGGAGCTCGAGACCGCCACCCGCGAAGTCCGCCGGAGCGGGAAGGCGCTCGACCTGACGCCCAAGGAATACACCGTCCTGGAGTACCTCATGCGCCATCCGGGGCGGGTCATGTCTCGGACGCTGATCACCGAGTATGCCTGGGATTATCACTTTGATCCCGGCACCAACATCGTGGACGTGGTCATCAACCGGCTTCGGAAGAAGCTCGACGCCGGCCACGACCGAAAAACCCTCCACACCGTTCGCGGCATCGGCTACGTGGTCAAGGCCTGACCGATGCGATCGATCCGCCAGCGGCTCACGGTTGGATACATCGTTGCCTTGTCGCTCACTGTGGCGATCTTCGGAACGGTGCTCTACCTCGATCGGCGTCAGGCCAACCTCAAGGAACTCGACAACCGGCTCGAGGTCGAAGCCGACTTGACGCTCCAGTTCATGAAGGATTTGACCCGGACCATGGGCCGGCTGCCGCCCGTCATGGAAAGCGTCCAACCGTTTTTCCTGCGGTTCCGCCACTACCTGGTGTTGGTGGGCCTCGACGGCGGGACCATCCTGTCGATCGATCCGACCGGCGGCCTCGACCCCCGCGCCGTCAACCAGCTCCGGGACTTGGCCGACGTCGCGCCGTCGCAGCGGGTGTTCGGAACCGCCGTCATCATGCCGGACCGTCCGGCGATTCGTTACTACATCGTCCCGGTCAGGGGGGCGGATCCTTCGATCAAGTCGATGCTGGTCGGCGCGGGGGTCGATGAGGTGTTGTTCGGGCCGGCGGCGCTGGCCCGATCGATGTTGCTGATCGCCCCGTTCCTGCTCCTGATCTCGATCTTGGTCGGGTCCTGGCTGGCGAGCACCAGCCTCCGGCCGCTCGAATCGACCATTGACGAATTGACCGCCATCACCGATGGGCGGAGCCTCCATCGTCGGCTGCCGGTCGACCCCGGCAGCACCGACGAGCTGGCCCGGATGTCGCAAGCCGCCAACGGCATGTTCGCGCGCCTGGAGCAGAGCTTTGCGGCCCAGCAGCGGTTTGTCGCGGAAGCGAGCCATGAACTCCAGACGCCCCTGATGGTCCTCCGGGTCGGCGTTGAGCGAGCGATTACCAACCCGAAGATGCCGCCCGAAAGCCTCCAGCCACTCGACGAGTCGCTCGAAGAAATCAACCGGATGTCGGAACTCGTCGACAGTTTGTTGATGCTGGCACGGGCCGACGAGGGCCGAGCCCCGCTTGCGGTCGAAGAACTCGACCTCCGGGATCTCGTGAGTGAGGCGGCGGAAACGGCCCAGATTCTCGGCGAGGCCAGGAACCTGAGCATTCGAGCCGCCATTCCGTCCGCCCCCGTGTCCTTGGCGGTCGACAAGACCCGGATCCGCCAGCTCCTCCTCAATCTGGTGACCAACGCGGTCAAGTACACACTCGAGGGCGGAGAAATCGGCGTGGAAATCGCCGACCACGTCACGGCCGTCCAGTTGGTCGTAAGCGACACCGGCATCGGAATCGCCGCCGGTGACGTGCCCCACATTTTCGATCGCTTCTGGCGGGCCGACCCGGCCCGTTCCCGAGGCGACGAGCGCGCCGGCACCGGCCTGGGGCTGGCCATTACCAAATGGATTGCCGAAGCCCATGGCGGCTCGATCACGGTCCAAAGCCGCCCTGGCAAAGGCACCGTATTTACCGTATCATTGCCACGATCGTCGTCGTCCCCAGCACTGCCAGTCGGCTAATCGTTCTGTCATCGTTTTGTCATCTTGCGGTCAGCGGAGTGCAACCCCGACCTGCTTGATTGGTGTGAGTAGCAGTTGACTCCTTTTTGGAGGCGCCTGGATGTTCGAGAATCTCATTGAGTCGAAGCCCCAGAAGCAGCGGACCGTCGGTCAGACAATTACGTCAGGGGTGCTTCATGTCGTCGTGATCTACGGCGCCTTGCAAGCAACCTCGGGCGCGGCAGAAACGCTGAAGGCCATCCTTCAGGACACCACGATGGTGTTCTTGAAGCCGCCCGAGCCGCCACCGCCGCCGCCGCCAACCACGCCGCCGCCCGATGCCATCGTGACCCAGAACCCGCCGCCGATGGGCTTCCAGACGGTCATGCCGCCGACGGAAATTCCGAAGGACATTCCTCCGGTCAACTTGAACGAGCGGTTTGACGCCAAGGACTTCAGCGGTAAGGGAGTCGAGGGCGGGGTGGCGTCCGGGATCGCCGGCGGCACCGGCCCCGTGTCGACCACCGAAACGTTCCTCGAGGCCGAGGTCGACGATCCCGTCGTGCCCATCAACCAGCTGAGGCCGCGGTATCCGCCGGTGCTCCAGCAGGCCGGCATTGCGGGCAGCGTCGACGTGCAGTACGTGGTTGGCATCGACGGCAAGGTCGAGCGGGAGTCATTCCGCATCCTCCGGAGCACCAACAAGGCCTTCGAAGAGCCAGCTCGGGAGGCGATTTTTGGATCGACGTTCAAGCCGGCCAAGATCAAGGGATCGCCGGTCCGTCAGCTGGTGCAGCAGCGGGTGTCGTTTACCATCGGAGCATGACGGCGACCCGTTGTCGCCTCGACCACAATTGCAGCTAAACCTCACGCGTAAGGAGTGGCAAGATGGGCATTGATATTCTGGTCCTGTATGAGCACGCGAACACCTTCGCCCGCGCCATTGTGTGGCTCCTGTTGGCGATGTCGTTCTTCTCGCTGACCATCGCGATCGGCAAACTGATCAAGATCAGCAAGAGCACCGCCGCCACCCGGAAATTCGCCCCCCAATTTTCGCGGGCCATTCAGGAAGAGCAGCTCGATCAGGCCATTGCCCTTGCTGAAAAAAACCAGGGCAGCCACGTCGCGAAGGTCTTGGGCGGGGCGCTCACCGAGGTGAAGCCCCTCCTCCGCGATCGGGCCACCATCACCGCCGCCGATATCAACTCGGCCGAGCGCGCGGTGGAGCGGCAGATGCTGATTACCCTCGCCGACTTCAAGCGGGGCACCGGCGTCTTGGCGACGGTCGGATCGACCGGCCCGTTCGTCGGGCTCCTCGGCACCACCATGGGTATCGTCACCGCCTTTAACGCCATGTCGGCGGGCGGCGCGTCGGGCGGCTTGGCCGGTATCGCCGGCGGTATTTCCGAGGCCCTGATCACCACGGCGCTCGGCCTCCTCGTCGCCATCCCCGCGGTGTGGTTCTACAACTACTTCACCACCAAGATCGAAAACCTGACGGTCGAAATGACCTACAGCTCGAAGGAACTGATCGACTACTTGATCAAGAGCGTCGGGAGTGAATTTGGCCGCTCCATCTTCACCAAGGAGTTCCAGGCCCAGAAGGCGGTGAGCGGCAGTGGCCACATCAGCTAATAACCAGCTGGCGGGTCAGAGCGCGGTCAGTTCGGAGCCGAACGTCATTCCGATGATCGACATCATGCTGGTGTTGTTGATCATCTTCATGATCGTGACGCCCTTGATCTCGAACGGATTCCAAGCCACGATGCCGCAAGGCGCCAACTTGGACGCCCGACCGGAAGGCGAAGGCGAGGTCGTCCTCGGCATCGACCAAGGCGGCCAGTATTTTTTGAACGGGAATCTGATCCCGGCCGACGTCTTGCTCGACCAACTCAAGGGCATTTACGCGAATCGGCCCGACAACAAGATCATGTACTTCCGGGCCCACCGGGAGCTCAAGTTCGACAAGGTTCAGGACGCGGTGGAAATTGCCCGGAGAGCCGGGGTCCGGGTTATGGCCGCCATCTCCGAAATTGAACAAAAGGGCGGCCTCTTCGGGGCGCTCGACAAAGACAAGAAGAAGTAAGGAGCATCGCCAATGGGAATGTCAGTTGGAGGGCATGGGGGGCTGAGCGCGGAACCGAACGTCATTCCGATGATCGACATCTTGCTAGTGCTCTTGATCATCTTCATGATCTCGCAGCCGCTGTCCCGGATGGCGATCGACGTCCAGGTTCCGCCGTTGGAGACGGCGCCTTCGACGGGCCCGTCCACCCAGATCGTGCTGAATATTTTGGAAGATGGCAACTACGAGATCAACGGCCAGCCGGTGCCACCCGGCCAGCTCGACACTCAGATTCACGCCATCTACGACAACCGGCCGGCCAAGCTGATCTTCATCAATGCAATGGCGAGCCGGACCTATCAGGATTGGATCACCGCGTCGGATATCGTGCGGGGTGCCGGGGTCCAA
>JAYTTT010000356.1:0-5294 GCA_043744895.1 Gemmatimonadota bacterium
CTATCACGGGGGCCCGGTGCTCCAGGCTGCCACCAACGTCGTGGCCATCTACTGGGCCCCGGCCCCGATCTACAACGGCGGGCCGGCCGCGGGCACCACCGGTGCCGGCGCCCAGGATGGCTCGCTCATCGGCCACTTCCTCCGCAACCTCGGCGGATCGCCGTACTTCAACATCAACACCACCTATACTGATAAGTCCGGCCTGAAGATCGTCAACGGCGTCAACTACGCTGGGTTCTGGGCCAACAACACCTCGGCACCGACCGGCACCGCCTCGGTGAGCGATGCCCAGATGGTGGCAATGCTCCAGAGCGGCTTCACCAGCGGGAAGCTCAGCTACGATCCCAACACCCTGTACTTGATCTTCACCGCCGGCCAGGTGAACCTCGGCGGCGGGTTTGGGACCCAGTATTGCGGCTATCATACCCATGGCACCGTGAGCCTTGGGGGGGTCAGCAAGACGGCCCTCTACTCGGCCATGCCCTACGATTACGCCTACCCGGCCGCATGCACCAATGGCACCGCGTCCCCCAATGGCGACCCCGGCGCCGACAACGAGGTCAGCGTCCTGGCGCACGAAATCGAAGAGACCACGACCGACCCGATGGGCAACGCCTGGTACGATACCCGCGGGTACGAGAACGCCGACAAGTGCGCCTGGAACTTCGGCGCCACCTATCAGAGCGGCGGCGGGGTCGCCAACATGAACCTCGGCGGGAAGCACTTCCTGGTCCAGCAGAATTGGATCAACGCGGGCACCGGCGGTTGCCGCTTGGGGTGGCCGTGACCTGATCGAGTCGCGGAACCGCTCGACGGGATTGGCAGGGGCGTCGAGAAGATCGTCGCTCGCCGCCACGGGTCACGGAACGGCCCGCCGCAAACAACGGGCAACCACCTCGCCGACCACCTGAAGGTCGAAGGGCTTGGCCACGAGCTCCCGAATCCCCAGCGTGGTCAGTTCTTCCGGGCCCAGCGCCCCGGCGTAGCCGGTGGTCAGAATCACCGGGAGGTCGGGGCGCCGGGCCAGCATCTGCCGGGCCAGCTCCGACCCGGCCATCCCGGGCATCGTCAGGTCCGTGAAGAGCAAGTCGACCGCTGTCGGATCAACCAAGAACGCCGCCAACGCCGCCTCGGCCGACCGATACCCTCGGGCACGATACCCCAGTCGGGTCAGCAATCGGGTGCCCAAATCGACGAGGGCCACCTCATCATCCACCAGCATGATCCGTTCGCCCCGTCCCTGGGGCGGCGCCGATGGCTCGCTCGGGGCGGCGGGTGCCGAACCTGCCACGTGAGGGAAATAGACGGTCGCGGCGGTGCCCGCTCCTGGCCGGCTCTCGAGCGTGATCGCCCCCTCGTGACTTCGCATGATGCCGTGCACGACCGCCAGCCCGAGTCCGGTGCCCTCGGTCGGGCCCTTGGTCGTGAAGAACGGGTCGAATACCCGCCGGAGCGTTGCCGGCGACATCCCCGGCCCCGTATCCGACACCCTGACCCGGAGGTAGCGCCCCGGCGCCAGGCCCGCGACCGGCCCTGCGTCGGGCGAGCCGGCATCGACCACCCGCTGCTCGATGCTCACGGTGCCGCCTGTTTCGAGCATTGCGTGAACCGCGTTGGTGCCCAGGTTGACCATGACTTGATGGACCTGGCTCGGATCGGCCAAGATCAGGTCGTTGGGATCGACGAACTCCGCAGAGATCATGATGGTGGAGGGGAGGGTGGCGCGGAGCAGACCCAGGGCCTCTCGTACCAACGGGGCGAGTGCCACGACTCGGCGCTCCTCGGGCTGCTGCCGGCTGAAGGTGAGGATTTGCCGAACCAGGGCTTTGGCGCGGGTGGTTGCCCGCCAGATCCCGGTGGCTTCCTCCCCGAGTTCAGGTTGGCCCGCCAGCCGCTCGCGCAGGTGCTCCGTGTGCCCCACGATCGCCGCCAGGATGTTGTTGAAGTCGTGCGCGATCCCGCCGGCCAATGTGCCTAACGCCTCGATCTTTTGGGCCTGCCGAACATTCTCCTCGAGCTGGCGCTGCTGGGTCACGTCCCGCCCCGTGCCAAGGAACCCGGTTACCCGACCGTCCTCCACGACCGGACAGGCCGAGCTGCACTCGGCGATGATCCACTCCCCGCTCCGGTGGCGGAGCCGGAGATCGAGCACTCGGCCCGATTCTCCTCCGACCGCTCGCCGGAACATGTCGAGGGCCCGGGTGGCATCCTCTGGATGCACCAGGTCGACGAACGAGCGACCCAACCATTCGGCTCGCGGCCACCCGGTGGCCACCTCGAAGGCATGATTCAAGGCGAGGAAGATGCCTCCCTCCGACAGCAGATAGATGGTCTCGCCGACCGCCTCGAACAGCGTCCGATATCGTAACTCGGACTCCCACAGGGCCGCCTCGACCGCCTTCTGTCCGGTCACGTCGACCGACGAGGCCAGCGAATGCCACTGGCCCTGGAGCTGGACCAACTCGATCGACAAGAGGACCACCCGAGGGTCACCGGCCCGGGTGGTAAAGGTGAACTCCATCCCCTTCAATCGCTGGCCGGCCCGGAGCTCGCCGAGCATCCGGTCTCGGTCGGTCGCGTCGGCCCAAAGGTTGATATCGTGGGTGGTCCGTCCGATCACCTCGGCACGCTCCCGCTCGAATAGCCGGGAGAAGGCCGGGTTGACGTCCACAATCCGGCCTTCCGGGTAGGTCGCCAACAGAATCGAGATGGGACTGGCCAGAAACAGGTGGGTGAACCGCTCTTCGGATTGCTGCAAGGCCCCGAGCATCTGCTGGCGCTCGGTGACGTCCCGGAACCACCAGACTCGGCCGATCACCTCGCCGTCGAGCCGCTGCGGCTGGCTCCGCCCTTCGTACCACCGGCCGTCCTTCAACGCGATCAACGCATCGCTCTCGGCCTCCGGCGTGACCGCCAGGTGGCGCACCGTGCGCAGAAGCCCCTCGGGGTCGACAACCTGTTCGAGGACGAGGTCGAGCCCCGTGTTACCGTCCCCACCGATGGCGAGAGGAGCCGGCAGCCGCCACATCGACGCGAACGGCCGGTTGTGATAGATCGGCCGGTCCCGCAGGTCGACAATCAGGACCCCGTCGTTGGTCGCGTTGAACGCCGAATCGAACAGCGCGACCGCCGCGGGCGGGAGACCCCCGAGTGGGTCTCGCGCCGGGAAACGCGCTTCTCGATCTGGGGAGATCTGTGACATCGACGGTCCTCTTGCCGACTATTCTATATCCGTCGAGGCCCGGGTTGCCACGGGCAGGGACCACCGGCCAGCTCGGCCATTTGACGCCAAGTGGTTCCGCCGTCGTCCGACCGGTAGAGCCCCGAGTTCCCAATCAGAAATACCCGCTCGGCGTTGGTGTTCATCGCCACGGCGATCGAGGTCCGCCCTTCGAGTCTCGGCAAGCCGCCGCCGGCCAGTTCCCGCCAGGTTACCCCGCCATCGATCGACTTGTAGGCCGCCGTGCCGGTACGCCCGGTGTCTGGCGCCGGCCGCGGCGCGAGGCCGAACTGCCATGACCGGAGCTTCTCTTGGGGGTATCCTGGCGCCACGTAGTGCTTCACGGTCGTGGCAAAGATCACGTCCGGCACGTCATCCGCCCGGGCCAGCTTCTGGGCGCCGGTCTCGTCGACGACGAACAACGTCCGGGTCCACCGCTGCCCGCCGTCGGTGCTCCGGAACACCCCGCGCTGGTCCGATTTCCGGATCGGGTCGCCTTGGGCCGCCACCAGCACCACGTCCGGCCGCCGGGAATCCACCAGCATCGACGGGATGTGCTTGGTGGCCCTAAGCCCCATGGCTTGCCAGGTCTTTCCGGCATCGATGGACTTGAAGACCCCGTCACCCTGGTCGATGGTGGTGGCGGTGATCATGTCGCCGGTGCCGACGTAGATCACGTTGGGATTCGAGGGCGCCACCTCGACCGCCCCGATTGACGAGACCGAACGAATCGCATCGAAAGCCGGAAACCAGGTCGCCCCCGCGTTGGTCGTCTTCCAGACACCGGCGGCCGGGAAACCAGCGTAGAAGACCCCGGGCTGACCGATGGCGCCGGACACAGCAGACACCCGGCCGCCGCGGAACGGCCCGACGTTCCGCCAGACCAGACCGGTATAGAGCCGGGGGTCGATCGGTGGGCGGGACGCCGGCTCTTGGGAGGCGGCGGCGACGGCGGCGACGAGGATGGAGGCAAGCATGTGGGACAGCCCTTTCGATCCCGAAAGCTAGCTCGTGACCACCGGAGCGGGCACTCCGTTTTCATCTTGCCAACCGGCCACCCCAACGGTAGCATAGGACCGGCGGCATCCCGAACGTTTCCTCGACCTGGAGCGGATCATGAATAAGCAGGGCATGGACCAGATGTGGGACCAGTTCCGCCAGAAGTACGGGATCTACCTCCGTCTGATCGAGGCGTTCCCGGAAGACCAGTATCACACCCATCCGGTGCCCGGCCTTCGGACCTTTGCCGAGCAAGTGGCCCACACCTCGGGCACCCTGGTCCGCGACATTGCCCGCGGAATCGCCAAAGGCGCGATCACCGCGGTGGAAGGCGATGAGCCCAAGTCGGCGGCGACCCTGACGACCAAGAACGCGATGGTGGCGTACGCGAAGCAGTGCTGGGATCAAGCCAACGGGGCGGTGGCCACCATCGGTGACGCCGAGCTGACCGCTATGGTCCAGACCCCGTGGCACATGACGTTCCCGGGCTCGGTCGGGTTCAACATCATGAGCGACGAGTTTCTCCATCATCGCGGCCAACTCGCGGTGTACGCCCGGCTGTGCGGAGTTCAGCCGCCGTTCATCTGGGGCTTCGGTGACAACGCCCCCGAGTTCAGGCCGTCATGACGTCGGCTTCCCGCCGTACTTCCGGAACCAGCTCATCATGTAGAGCTGGGTCCGGATCCAGTTCGACGGGATCGACTGGGTCCCGTGATACTCCCCCTGGAACCGCAGCAGCGTGGTCGGCACCCCGCGCATTTTGAGCGCCGAGTAGTACTCCTCACTCTGGGGCATCGGGGTCCTCAGATCGAGCTCACCGGTCATCAGCACCGTCGGCGTCGTCACATTCCCCACGTACATCAGGGACGATTGTTTGAGCCACTGGTCCGGCGCTTCCCAGAACGGCTTCCCGAAGAAGTTGTAGCCGAACAGCGGGATGTCGGTCTGACCGGCCATACTGATCCAGTCGATGACCGGGCAGCGAACCGCCGCGCCCGCGAACCGGGTGGTGTGCCCAATCACCCAGCTCGACAGCACCCCGCCGCCGCTGCAGCCCGAGACGAACAGCTGCTTG
>JAYTTT010000357.1:0-20380 GCA_043744895.1 Gemmatimonadota bacterium
CGATACCCATACCCACATGAATTCGGCCGACGCCGACGGCGGCGACTCGGCCGTGCTCAAGGAAACCGCGGCTCACGCCGCCGTGTACGGCACCGTCAACGCGAGAAAGACCCTCGACGCCGGCTTCACGACGGTGCGGGACGTCGGGATGACCGATTACTCCGACGTGGCGGTGCGCGACCTGATCGCCCGGGGGGTCATTCCCGGACCGCGGATGTACGTATCAGGCCCGTCGCTGGGCATCATCGGGGGCCATTCCGACGTCAACGGCTACAACCCCGCGATCCCGATTCCGGGAACCGGCGTCATCGTCACCGGAGCCATCCCACGATACATATTTCCAGTCCATGTAACAACTACGTGACGTTTGTGTTATGGCGATGCACTTTGTAGAGGACGCTTCGCCCCCGGAACCTGGCAGGCCACCATGACGAGCAAGCTGATCTGGACCCTGTCAATCGCAACCCTGTTGGGAAGTCCGAGCGCGAGCGCCCAAACGCTTGCCGTTGCGGACTTCCCCAGCGGGCGGAACGATTGCGACCTGATCGATCTGACCAACCGGCTTCGTTGGGCCCACCCCCTCGGCGCGGTCCGTGAGTCCCGCCAACCATGCCTGGCGCAGGCCACAGCATGGGTGCCGACCACACCCATGGAGTCAACCCAGCGGCTGGTCTGGAGGCAGGCGATCCGGGAACTGGCCGAGAGCCGGGACGCAGTCTGCCGCCTCGCCGCCAAGACATTGGTCTGGCTCGAGCAGGTCGGCACGATCAGCGTCTGGACCAGGCCCGATACCGCGCTCGGCATGGTGTACTACGGTGCGACCTACCTGAGGCACGAATCCGCACCGCTCGCGATTCAGCTCTGGGACCGGGCGTTCGAACGCCCGCCGGAATGGCTGGCGGGCGCGATGGCCCACGAGGCCTTCCATGTCCTGCAGACGGACGCCCTCGAAAGCGAGGCCATCGCCTCCGGGGACCGGTGCGCTGCCCTGATCAAGGAACAGGCGTCGGTTCGGCCCACCTTGCGATAGGCGTCGGCTTCAGTCGAAGGCCGCTGGAGCGCGGGTCATGATCATCGTCCCCCCGACGCGGCGGCGACTTTGTCCATCAATCCCTCGCCGGCCGCCGGCGCCCCGTACACCGACACCATGCCGCGAATCAGGTTCATTGCCGCCACGGTGATGTGGGATTCGTCGGGAAACACGCGGGCGGTGAGCTCAAGACCCGGGTACTTCCTTTCGCGCAGCATCCGCTCGAGGCGGAGGGTGTTCGTCACCATCCGGAACGAGGCGCCCGGCCCCAGCTCCTCGAGGCGGGAACGTTGAAGCTGGCCCGGGTGATGAGCTACGGCCACCGTGCGGCACCGTAATGGCGATCCCTGCTGCGCGTGAGGCCCAGGCGATCAACGCCCCATCCCCGACGGAAGGCCCTGCGCTCGCCGGAGAATCGACACCTGCCCCAAGTGATAGCCGGTATGCATCGCCGCGAACGAAATGACGTTGCTCCGTGACGGAATCATCTTGGCGAATGGGTGGGCCTCCGGCAGTGGCCGGCCAAACTCCGAGACCGACAGACCCGCGACGTGGTCTCGACACCGGGCGATCGAACCCGAGAGGGCCTCGGTCACCTCGGCCCAGCTCGGGTAGGCCGTGTGGTCGTCGGTCGGCTTGACGCTCCACCCGAACACCGGCTGGTAACTGTCGGGCAAAACCGGCTTCACCTCGAAGGCGGACATCACCATCCGGTCGATCGCGAACGCCACGTGTCCGACCAACCATTGGATGTGGGCGGTGCCGGGCGCCACCTGAAAGAACCGGGCCGATTCGGCGAGTTCCCCGGAGAGGGTGCGGTCAGCGAAGAACTTGATCTGATCGACGGTCCCGAGAAGCGTCGATTGGAGTGGATCCAAGAGGGTCTCCTGGAGAGGAGACCAGAACCTACACCTCCGACGGTTCGACGGAACCCTCGTCATCGGCCGATAGCTGTCCGTTGACCGAGCAGAGCCGCCCCCGTAACTTCAGATTCGGCAAGCGGGTCGCTATCCCGACGGAGGATCCGATGGTGCGGCACCTTCGAGATGAGATCGACGCGAATGTCGTGATCGCGCACTCGATCACGACCGTGTGATCAAGGTGCAGCGCCTCGCCCGAGCACCCACGATGTCGACCCCAACCCGACGGAAACGGCGCCGGCCCCCCCACGAGTCGCCCACCGGCAGTCCGCCACCGGCGGCTTCATCTTTGCTCAGGCTGTCTTCGAGTACTCCGAGCAGGACCGGGATGCCCTGATCGAGGGCCTGAAGAAACGGATCGAGGACAACGGCAAGAATATGGCCGACTTCCTGGGCACCTATGTCGAGGCGACGATCGACATCTGGGGCCGTTACGTGAGCTCGGAGATGAGCGACACGGCGACCAAGTCGGGAAGCGGCCTCCCGATCAAGTTCTTGAAGTTTATCGTGACCGAATCCCTCGCGGTGCTCGCCGGCGGCGTCGCCGGCAAGGTGGCCGGTAAAGTGATGGGCGCCTTATCGAACAAGGTCACCGACTTCGCGGGCGGTCTGGTGTCCGATTCCATGGAACAGGATCTGCTCGCCAAGGACCTGAAGAAACGACAAGACACACTCGACAAGATCAACGCGAGCTTGGCGGCCGGGACCGGCAAGTTTGTGACGGCCGGCGTGAACAGCCTTGTGAAAAGCCTTCGAGATGACGGCGTTGATCGAACCAAATGGGTCGCGAGGGCGCCGCTCTCGCCACTCGACCTGTTCCGGATCCCCGAGGAGGTCACCCCGGTCGACCGGAGCCTGATCCGATCGGTCGTGGCCGGGGTGATTGCCGGGAAGGCCCATCAACACGACGCCAACAAACCATGCTCCAGCTGGGGACTTCAATGCGGCATCGCGGAGATGGTACCTCCGGGATCGGTCGGCGAGCTCGACGACAACGTGATCAAGATCGGAGTCACGCCAGCCCCACCAGTGCAGCAGGTCAAGTACATCCGATTCTTCAGCGCCTCCCCCGTCCTGGCGACGGAGTTGGCCGGCCAGGCTCAGGTCAGCATGGTTCCGGAGATGGCTCTCCGGATCGAGGCCGATCTCGGCGACCCCTCGCTCGCCGCCGCGGCGGTCCTGGCGACCGCCGGCAAAGCCACCCGGTCCGATCCCGCAGAAGAAGACCGGTTCGCCCGTCGATACGAGCAGCTCGACAAACAATCGGGCCACGATGCCTCGACGAAGAAGGGCGCCGCTTTGCTGACTCGGAATCCGGCGGCCGGGTTTCAGATCGCCGGCGTGGGCTTGGCTGAGGCGCTCTGGCTCTACCAGTTGGCGACAAGAGATAGTTCACTGGCCCAATTGGCCAGCGAGATTTCCCGACGCCATTTGTCCGAGCAGGACAACGTCAGGTCCGATGCGGACGGCCCGGTGTCCGAGGCTCCTTCCGCCTCCCGGCTCGCGGAGCTGGCGCACGCCGAGATTGAGCCGGTGCTGCTGGCCGGCGTCAAGGCGTTGATCACCGAGCATCTCGGAACTCTGGTGCTGCCGGCCGTCGAGCCGAAAGGCCGGCGGGTGGCGCGGTAGGATCCGGTCCGTGGACCCGGTGGTAGTTCCGCGGTGACAAATAGACGGTCATGAACAGCCCGTTCCGATAGTCCGCCAGGCGGCAGTAGGCCCGAGCCGCCTCCCTTGACCCAAGGATAGCGCCAATGACGTTCCGGATCGCCCTCGTCTTCCTTGGCCTGTCGGCCGTTCGATCGTTAGGCGCCCAAGTGGCGTCGGTTGAGATCAGCCCCGCCGGCGGGACGATCGTGGCCGGGCAGTCGCTGCAGCTGGCGGTCCGGGCCAAGGACGCGGCCGGCAACGTGATCGACGCCGGTACCGTCACATGGCTCTCCGGTCCCTTCGAGATCGCCGCGGTGAGCCAGAAGGGCCTGGTGCGGGCCTTTCGGCAGGGGGCGCTCAAAGTCCTGGCCCGAGTCGGCGGCAAGGTCGGCGTGTCCGAGCTGACCGTGTTGCCCAAGCCGGCCGTCAAAGTCCTCGTCGGCGCCGGGCGGGCCGAGCTGGTTCCGGGCGGGCTCGTGGCGCTCCGCCCCACCGCGCTGACCGAAGACGACGAACCGCTGCTGACCCAGCAGTTCGGCTACCGGTCGAGCGCGCCGGCGGTGGCCAGCGTTGATCCATCCGGTGTGGTGACCGCGCACCGGGTCGGCACCACGCAAATCACCGTCGCGGCCGGCCCGGTCGAGGCGGTCCAGCGGCTCCAGGTTCGGCCCAATCCGGTGGCCCGGCTCGAAGTCACCGGGCCGGCCGACGGCCGAACCGGCGATGTCCTTCGCCTCAAGGCCGTGGCGTTCGACCGAACCGGGAAACCAGTCGCCGACCCGCCGGTGCGCTGGGTCGTGAGCGGCGGTGGTGCCACGACCTATCCCGACGGCGCGTTCGTGGCGGAACGGCCCGCCAGCTATGTCGTCAACGCGATCGTCGGCACCATCACCAGCGGCGCGGCGATCAGGATTACGGCCCGGGACCACCACCGGAAATTCGAGACCGTCGGGTCGGTCGTGTTCAGCGACCTCCAAGCGGCCGAGGGATGGGCCATCGGCGATGCCTTGTACGTCAGCACCGTTGCCGACCGGATCTATGCCTTCGACATCAGCAATCCGGCTCACCCGGTGATGACCGATTCCCTGCTCTTCGACGCCCGGCTCATCAACGACATCTCGACTACGGCGGACGGCAAGATCGGGGTGATTGCCCGGGAGGGTGCCTCGTCGCGGAAGAACGGGATCGCCTTCCTCGACCTGAGTGCCCCGCTCCACCCGAAGCTGCTCTCGGAGTACACCGCCACGGTATCGTCCGGGGTCCACAGCGCCTTCGTGAACGGGCACTACGTCTATCTCACCGACGACGGGACCCGGTCGCTCAAGGTGATCGACTTCAGCGATCCCAAGCAGCCCAAGGAAGTCGGCAAGTGGCAGATGACCAATACCCATGCCCAGGTCGATGCCAACGGACAAACCACGGGCCGCTATCTCCACGACGTTCAGGTCAAAGACGGCCTGGCGTACCTCGCCTATTTCAAAGACGGGGCGGTCATCCTCGACGTCGGCAACGGCGTCAAGGGCGGCAGCCCCGAGCACCCCGTATTCGTGAGCCGGTACACCTACAACACCACCGAGTTCTACCCGCCCGATATGCTGGCGGGCACCCATACCGTGTTTCGGTACGGCAAGTATCTGGTCATCGGCGACGAGGTGTTCCCCCAGTTCTTCGATACCCAGAGCCGGGACCGGATCAAGACCCTCGGCCGGCTCCATGTGCTGGACGTGAGCGACCTCGAGCATCCGGTGAAAGTCGCCGAGTACAGCGTGCCGAACGAGGGCAGCCACAACATCTGGATCGAGGACGACGTCCTCTATGTCGGCAACTTCGAGGCGGGGATCCGGGCGGTGGACGTGAGCGGGGAACTCCGCGGCGACCTCTACGCCCAGGGCCGGGAGATCGGCTCGATCTGGGCCGCCTCACCGAAAGGGTTCCGGCCTAACGTGCCGATGAGCTGGGGGGCCCAGCCGCACCGGGGCTACGTCTATGGGACCGACATGAACAGTGGCGTGTGGGTCGGGAAGTTGACGCCGACCCGGCTCACACCCTAGTCGCCCCGGAAGGCACCAAGGATCTCAGCGGAGTCATTGCCCTGCTCTTCGGACTCGGCCTCGCGCCGGCCGACAGCATCACGGCCACCATCGCCAGCCGGGTGGTGCTCGACATCGCCGCCCCCGCGAGCCTGGTGTGGAGTTTCCTGCCCAGCATCCGGAAGCGGCCCAACATGGAGAAGGTGTCGCTCAACGGCCTGACCGACCAGTTCGGCGCTCGGTTCGACACGATCTTCAAGGACAACGCGGGCAAGGTCACCCGGCACGACCGGATTGAGGTCCTCCACTGGGAGCCCGGGGTCCGGTACGTGGCCCTGGTCACCTACCTCCCGCCGGCGGAACCGGTCACGATCGTCTCCAACGTCGACCTCAAGGAATCGGGCGGGATCACCCACTTTCGTGATGGATTCCTACTCCACCGCCACGCTCAAAGTCGAAGGCACCGAGTCCGAACGATCAGGCCCTCCAGGCCGAGATCGAGCGGGCCGCGAAGCCCTAGCGGCGGGCCTCGGGCTCACCGGCGCCGGCACGGTGCCAGCCAGATCCATAAGAAAAATTAATATTTGGAATCAACAAATTCAAATTGTTGCACTCCTCGCGTCTCGGTATCTTGCCCTCGTCTGGAGTGAACCTTGAGCGGAGGACGAACCATGGGCTCCCACGAAAAGCTGCTGATGAAACGGCGCGACTGGCTGGTGACAACCAGCCTCGGCGCCGGCGGAATGATGCTAGGGCGGCCGACCACCTTGCCCGCCGCCTCCGATCCACGGGCCGGCTGGTGGGTACCGCCCTCGCCCGATCTCACCCCGCAGCAAGCCCTCGAGCGGCTGCTGGAAGGCAACCGACGATTCGCCGAGGGAAAGCCGATTGCCCCCAACCGATCGATGGCGCGCTTGAGAGAAGTGGCCCCTGACCAAAAACCGTTCGCGGCGGTGTTATCCTGCGCCGATTCCCGAGTCCCGGTCGAATTGGTATTCGACCAAGGGTTTGGCGACCTGTTCGTCGTGCGGGTGGCCGGCAATGTCGTCACACCGGAGGAGATGGCTTCGCTCGAGTTTGGGACCCTGGTGTTGGGCGCCAAAGTGATTTACGTCCTCGGTCATAGCGGTTGTGGCGCGATCAAAGCGGCGATGGCCGGCGCTCCCGTTCCCGGACAAATCAGCGTGCTCTTCCAGCACCTCCGGCCGGCGGTTCGGGCTGGCATGGGAGACCTCGCCAAGGCCACGGAGGCGAACGTCCGCGTTCAGGTGGGGAATCTGACCGAGTCCTCAACGGTCCTGAGTGGCTTGATCAAGGAGGGGAAACTCTCGATCGCCGGCGGGGTTTATCAGTTGGGCACCGGCGCGGTCGAACCGGTCGCGATCGGGTAGGCTAGCGGCGGGCCTCGACCAGCCGCTTCAACTCCCGTAGTTCCTCGTCGAACCGCTTCTGGTTGGCGAGGAACGCGGTCCGTTCCGCTTCCAGAACCTGGGCGACGGTCATCGACTTCGCCTGGGCCGGATCGATCAGGGTCTCGGAATAGACGTCGTAGGTCACCACGGTCTTGATGGTCCGGCGCTGGTTCGCCACCAGTTCGACGTTCTCGACCAGAAAGGCCACCTTGGTCTTGTCGGCCGGATCGCCGGCGGCAAAGACTTCACCGACCTGCCCGACAGGGCCGCCATTGTGCCACAACTTGGCCCCGTGCTTCCATTCGGTGGGGTCGAGGATCTGCGGCCAGATGGCCGAGGCGGGCCGGTCGATGGTCACCGACGAATGGGTGACGAGATTCATCGCCGCCCTCGATTGCGCTGCCGCCGGGGCGGTCATCACCGCCAGCCCGACCAGGACCGTCGCTGTTGCTCGAATCATGGCTCCAAGGTAACACCCGGGCCGTTTCTTCCGCCGGACCGTCGATCCGGCTAGACTTGGGAACGAGCCACCACCCGACGGGACGGCCGATGACCCTGGTATCAATCGAAGACCTCTGTGAACCGGAGTGGGCCGAATGGTATCGGATGACGCCGGAGGAACGGTGGGCCGAAAGCGCCAAGCTGTGGGCCTCCTACTTGGCCCTTGGAGGTTCGTTTGATCCCGAGCCCGATACCCAAAGCCCTTTCTTCGATCCGTCGGCGGCAGGTCCAATATCTCCTGATGGGGGGGCAAGCGTGCATCTTGTACGGCGCAGCCGAGTTTAGCCGCGACATCGACATCGCCCTGGTGGCCGACGCTGACAATCTCAGTCGCCTCGGATTGGCTCTTGAAGACCTCGGCGCGGAACGAATTGCGGTTCCGCCCTTCGACATAGCCCACTTGCGCCGCGGACATGCCATTCACTTCCGGTGCCAAGCACCGGGGGTCGAAGGCCTCCGCCTCGATGTCATGTCAGTGCTGCGCGGTGTCGATCCGTTTCCCGAACTCTGGGAGCGGCGAAGTACCTTCACCGTCGGCGACGAGCACTTCGATGTGATGGCTCTGCCCGATCTGGTCCAGGCCAAGAAGACCCAGCGCGACAAGGATTGGCCAATGATCCGGCGGCTCGTCGAGGTGAACTACTTCACCCATCGCGCCGGGCCAGGGCCGGAGCAGGTGTTGTTTTGGCTCAGGGAGCTTCGGAGTCCTCCGCTCTTGCTTGAGTTGGCGGGATCGCATCTGGTCGAAGCGGCTCGGACACCCAGGCCCGCCGTGCAAGCGGCTCTGGGTGGAGACGTTGCCGCGATCGAGCGCGAGCTCGCGCTCGAACAAGCCACGGCGGTCGAGGCGGACCGGCAGTATTGGATGCCGTTGCGGCAAGAGTTGGAATCGTTGCGAAGGACCACAAAGTCATAGGAGGCCACATGAAGCCGAACCCGAACGAGCCGCTCGACACCCCCATCGGTGAGGTCAACCGCCGGGTCTTCCTCCAGGGAGCCGCGGCCGGGGCCGCCGCACTGGCGATTGGCAACCGGGCGGGATTCGCGCTCCAGTCGCCGGACCAGGCGGCGGTGGTCGCCCAGATCGCCAAGCGGCACGACCTGACGGTCAAGATGCTGCAGGACTGGATCGCGCTCCCCTCCATCGCCGCGGAAAACCGGAACTATCCGCAGGGCGCCGAGTACCTGGCCACGCTGGCCCGCGACGCCGGCTTCCAGCGGGTCGAGATCGTCCCCACGGCCGGCAAGCCCGGGGTCTTTGCCACGCTGGACGTCGGAGCCCCGACCTCGCTCGCGATCTACTTCATGTACGACGTCAAGCAGTTCGATCCGGCGGAATGGAGCTCGCCCCCGCTCGAGGCTCGGCTGGTGGACAAGCCCGGCTTCGGGAAAGTGATCGTCGGCCGGGGCGCCACCAACACCAAGGGCCCGCAGACCGCCATGCTGGCCGCGCTCCACGCCTTCAAGGCGGCCGGCAAGAAGCCGCCCGTCAACATCGTCCTGGTCTGCGAGGGTGAAGAGGAGATCGGGTCACCCAACTTCCGGCAGATCGTGTTCACACCCGACGTCGAAGCGGCGCTCCGGAAGTGCGTCGGGATCATCATCCCCCTTGGTTCCCAGTCGCCCGACGGGTCGGTCGAAGTCAATCTCGGCGCCAAGGGCGTGGTCGAGCTGGAACTGGTGGCGTCGGGAGAGAAATGGGGGCGGGGGCCGAAGCTCGACGTCCACTCGAGCTACGCGGCCTCGATCGACAGCCCCGTCTGGCACCTCGTCCAGGCCCTCAACACCCTGGTGAAGGCTGACGGCCATACCCCGGCGGTCGAAGGCTTCTTCGACCAGGTAAAGCCGCTCACCGCCGTCCAGCGCCAGATTCTCGAGGCCGCGATCCCGAAGAAGAGCGAAGCCGGCGCCAAGAAAGCCCTCGGCGTGGAACACTGGTTCGCTGACGAGTCGTGGCACGACTCCCAAATCCGACTAGTTTCGCAGCCGACGATCAACATCGAAGGGTTGGTCGGCGGGTATACCGGGCCCGGCGGCAAGACGATCCTGCCGCACCGGGCGGTCGCGAAGATCGACATGCGGCTGGTGCCCGACATGACCGCCACGGGTACCCTCGAACTCCTCAAGGCCCACCTCACGAAACATGGATTCGGCGACATCGAGGTGAACATGTCGGGCGGGTACGACCCAACCGAGACGGACCCGAGCTCGAAACTGGTGCAGGCGATGGTCGCCACCTACCGGAAGTCGGGGGTCGAACCGTTGCTCTGGCCCCGGCTTGCGGGCTCGTGGCCGGGGGTGACGTTCACCGGCGCGCCGCTCAAGCTCGCGGCCGGCCAGTTCGGCCTCGGCCACGGGAGCGGGGCCCACGCGCCGGACGAGTACTACGTCATCGAGGCGTCCAATCCCAAGGTGGCGGGCCTCGACGGCGCGGTCCGCTCGTACGTCGACTTCCTCTACGCCCTCGGACACTCTCCATGATCCGTCGCATGCTGACCGCGGCACCTGCGCCGGGATCGGCGTACCGGGAACAGCATATTGACGGCGCGAGGACGCGAGATTGCCCAGCAAGCCCTCTTCTCGAAGCGGCTCAGGATCGATCGCGACCTGCTTCCCCCTCCCCCTTGAGTTCATAGTGCTGCGATCGGGCGTCATACCGCGCCAGGAGCGCGCGGGCCCGATCCGGTACCACAGCGATCTCGTAATCCTCACCGGCAAAGGCGCGAACGGCGCCAAGCGAGTCGAACCGCATGATGGTGACGAACTCGACTTCGTGACCCACCGTTCGGCGAAGCAACTCAATGCCGACGAAGCCGGGAATCCGGCGGCCCTCAATCCCAACGAAGATCTCTTCTTGGAGCAGCGTCTCGTAGGCGTCGGCGTTGGCGGCCGAGGTTGAGCCGTGCCAGAGGCGGACGATCATGAATTGTTCATCCGCCGCGCCACGGCCAGAAACCGCTCCACATCATCGACCGTGTTGAACAGCGCGGGCGAGACCCGCACCTGCCCGTCGCGCACGGTCGCCTCGAGGTGGGCCGCCGTCAACGCCGCCCGAATCTCAGCCGGCGCCTTGGTCGGATAGAAGGTCACGATCGACGACCGGTTGCCGGGCGGCGTGAAGAGCCGGTGGCCCTGGGCGAGGAGCCCATCCTGGAGCCGGCGACCGAGATCGACCGTGTGCGCCTCGATCCGCGGCACCCCCACGCGCTGCAGGTAGGTCAACGCGGCGCTCAGCATATGGACCTCGGCGAAGGCCTGGCTGGCATAGTCGAACCGCTGGGCCGTTCGATGCAACTCGTACCGATGATCGGGCAGGTTCCGTTCGACGCTGAATTCGCCGAACCGGTCCTGGGGCAGCCGTTCGAGCAGGTCGCGACGAATGAAAAATGGCGCCACCCCGAAGCCGCTAAGCAACCACTTGTAGGTTCCGGAGCAGAGAAAATCCACCCCGGCGGCCCGGACATCGATCGGGAACATCCCGACGGCTTGAATGGCATCGGTGTAGAACCAAGCGCCGTTGGCGTGGGCCAGGTCGGCGATCGGGCGCATCTCGTGCCGGAAACCATTCTGGTGGGACACCCACGCCACCGAGACGAGCCGGGTCCGGCGGTCGACGTGGGGCTCGAAATCGGCCGCGGTGACCGCGCCGTCCCGGTGCTTGACGATCCGCAGTTCGACCCCGCGGCGGGCCTCGAGGGCGCGGTAGATCACGAATTCGGAATCGTAGTGAAGCTCGTCGATGACCACGTTGTCACCCGGCGCCCAGTCGAGATTGTTGGCGACGATGTTCTCGCCTTCAGCCGTGGTATAAAGGAGCGCAATCTCGTCGGGTGTGGCGTTGATCAGCGCCGCGAACTGGGCCCTGACTTCGTTGTTCTTCCGAAGGAGGTCGCCGACCTGGAGCGACTGCAGCGACTTCCGCTCCAGAAACTCCCGGCCGGCGTCGAGCACCGCGCGGGGGATCGGCGCGATGTAGGCCGAGTTGAGATAGTGCCGGTTGGCGACGATCGGGAAGTCGGCGCGGACACCGAGGGGGTCGTCGGGCCCCACGGCGTGGGGCGGAGCGGCGGCGTAGGCGGAGACCGCCAGGGACGCCGTGGTGGCGACGAAACTGCGGCGGTCGAGCGTCATGGTCGGGGGCCCGGCGAAGGAGGGTTGGCGGCGCGATCCCGAGCCAATGTAGGGATCGCCGAGATGGCCGTCAAATCGAGGGAAAGCCAGAGCGGCGCGCCGCTCTGGCCGAAACCGGACCCGCGCCCTATCGTTCGATCATCTCTCACGTCCGGACCCGGCCTGCCCGAGCCCCTGCAACGTCTGACCGCTGCCCTCGCCGACCGCTACCGGATCGAGCGCGAACTCGGTGCCGGCGGCCTGGCCCCGACCTCGCGGCGAGCTTGGGGCCCGAGCGGTTCCTTCGCGAAGTCACCATCGCCGCCAACCTCCAGCACCCGCACATTCTGCCGCTCTACGACTCCGGCGAGGCGGACGGATTCCTGTTCTACGGCATGCCGTTCGTGGCGGGGACGAGCCTCCGGGACAAGTTAATCCGGGAAGGCGAGCTGCCGATCCCGGACGCCGTCCGGATTCTTCGCGACCTCGCCGACGCCATGATCTCGGCTGGTTCGTCGAGGGCGTGGCGGTGCTGGCGTCGGGACAGCTCGCCGCCGAGCACAAGGGAGCGGCCCGCGAGGCGATCGCCGCGGGCAAGGCGCCCGACCACCTGGCCAATGCCTGGAGCGGACGGTGGCGGTACGGCCTGGCGGGATCGCTGGCGGGTTACGTCGATCGCCGGTGGGGGAGGGGTACGGTGGTAGCGATGCTGGCGGCGTGGCAAGCCGCCCCTCGCTAAGGCCCACAGGCCGAACCGCCTTTCGCCTCCAGCCGCGGCGTGGCGTCTCAGTTGGGCGCGTGGACCCCTGGTCCGCCATAGCTCCGCGTCCCGCCGATGGTCGGCCCGTTGAAGGGAACCGCCGTGTTGTCGAGCGCCGCGATGAACTGCCGGATCGATCCCGGAAACGGCGCCGGCGCGGCGTGGCCGCCGAACGGATCGGTGTACCACACCTCGGGGCCGGCGCTGTTGGAGATCCGGTTGGTGTTGATGTCCACGACGCGGAGCACGCCGTTGAACGGCGAGCGGGGATCATCGAAGGTCACCGACCCTTGGGCCAGGTTCGACACCAGCCCGCAGGGGCCCCCGCGAGCCCGATCCCCATTCGATTCGGTCTCGTAGCAGATCCCGAGGCTCCGCCCTGTCAGGTCCGGCCGGGCCGGCTCATAGAACCGGCTGGGCGAGACGACCTGGAAATAGGGATTGAAATGAGCCAACGCCTTGCCGTTGGGCAGCCGGACGGTGTTCGACGTCTGCCAGCTCTCCCGCAGTCCGGTGTTGAAGGCCGAGGACTGGCCGGCGGGCACGAGCACGAACTGGTCGACGCAGGCCCGATCGGCGATGATCCGCTTGCCCCCGCCGACCGGCGAGTTGGCCGGCGTCGCCGGTCCTACCGATACCGAGGCGGTCCGGTCACAGGTCCGGACGAACTCGCCCGGTTTCCCGATGGCGCTCATCATCGTGATGTGGAGTTCGCTGCCGTCGGTACACTTCAGGTGATACACGATCTCGTGAAGGTTGTTGGTGAAGGCGTCCTTGGAATGGGTCCCCTGGTGGAGCTTGGCGAGGACATCACACCGGATGTCGGTCGGGATGCCGTTGATGTGCATCGCCAACGACGCTTCCCATTCGATCTTGTGGCCGACATGGTCCTCGTGTCGCATGCCGGTCGGGTCGTAGGCGGCGAGCTGCTCGTTGGCGTAGCCAAACGGGATCTTGCCAGCGGCCTGATAGAGGGGCGATCCGCTGGGATCGCGACCGTGCTCGTGCCCGAAGGTGCAGCCGGTGGCCGGGTCGACCGGGGGATGCCAGGTCGGGTAGAGCTTCCCGTCCGGCCCGATGGTCGCATACTGGTCATGGACCGAAATCGGGCAGGTGTCGCCGGGGCCCGGTTTCCAGGCCTTCATGGCCACGCTGGGCTCGGGCGTCTTCGGTGGAGTCGGGCTCGTGATGGCTGAGTCGGTACAGGCGGCTAGCACGATGACGGCGGTTGCGATGACGGCGGTTGCCGGCTGGAGCGGGCGGTGCATGCGTCCTCCTGGAAGCGGGGTGGAGCGGCGGCCAGTTTGGAGACGAACGGCCCTCGGTGTTGTTAACACGAGCCGGCGGCCCGCCGCCCCAGCGCCTGATCGAGGTCCGCCTGCACCGCCCCGCCCGACACGTCAAACGAGATCATCGCCCCGAACCCCGCCACCGGCGGTCGTACCACCGACGGCGCGGTCTGGCCGAGCGGCCACGAGAGGTCTTCCGATTTCGTCTGCATGGTCGGCCGGAGAGGGGCAGCAAGAGGACATCAGCCAAGGTGGCGAACCAAGATCGGGGCGCGGCTCTGGGTTGTCAAACGGGGCGCCGGGCGCCTACCAGTGGTAGCTTAACCTGACGATGAGGATCCCCGTTCGATGGTCTCCGCAGGCGCTCACCGCGCTAGCGTTGCTCGCTGGGGCCGCGCCGCGGGCCGGGGCCGGCCAGCCGGCCCCGCGGTACGCGAAGGCGGACGCCGAGTTCTTCCAGGGGATGATCGCCCACCACGCGCAAGCCATCACCATGAGCGTGTTGATGGCCCGCCGGACCAGGAATGGTCCCCTGAACAGCTTGGCCGAGCGGATCATCGTCTCGCAGCGCGACGAGATCAAGCTGATGCGCCGGTGGCTCTTGGAGCATGGGGCCGACGCGCCCGATCCGATGGCCCACCCGGAGCATCACGACCATGGGGCCTTGATGCCGGGCATGTTGACCCCGGAGCAGATGACCCGGCTGGCCGCCGCGACCGGCCCCGGATTCGAGCGGCTCTTCCTCGAAGGCATGATCCAGCACCACGAAGGGGCGATCACCATGACGACCGCCCTGTTCGCCACCAAGGGTGCCGCGGAAGATCTGGTGGTGTACACGATGGCCTCCGACATCGAAGCCGATCAGCGGGCCGAGATCGCTCGGATGCGCGCCCTGCTTAAACCGTAACCCTTCCCAATCCAGGCGAGACCTCACCATGAAATCGGTAGCCCGTCGTGTCGTGTTGGCCCTCGGTGTCAGCGTGCTGGCGGCGCGAGCCCTGCCGTCGTTGGCTGCCCAGGACGTGCCCAAGACTCATCCGCTCGGCGCCCAGAAGAAGCCGATCCGCAATGATCCCCGGGTCGGCTTGAAGCCCGGCCTCTACGACGCCGGGATCGCGGTGCGTGGCCTGGAGCTGGTGGCGGCCGCCCGGAAGCCCGCGGCGCTCGAAGACCCGGCCGGCCCCGGCAACTTCCTCTACATGAATTCCGACCTGGCCTTCAGGGGGAACTTCGTCTTCCAGGGCAACTTCTACGGCTTCCAGGTCTGGGATATTTCCACTCCGGCCACTCCCACCCTGCGGCTGGCGTACCCATGCCCCGGCGGGCAAGGCGACCCCTCGGTCTGGGGCAACCTGCTGTTCTTCTCGGTCGAGATGCCGAACGGGCGGGTCGACTGCGGGACTGAGGGTGGCAAAAGCATGGGGGACTCGGTGGTGTCGGCGCGCTTCCGGGGAGTGCGGATCTTCGACATCAGCGACATCGATCACCCGAAGCAGATCGCCGCGGTGCAGACCTGCCGGGGGTCGCACACCCACACGCTGGTGACCGACCCGAACGACAAGGATAACATCTACGTCTACGTCTCCGGCACCAGCAACGTCCGCTCGCCCAGCGAATTGGCGGGGTGCAGCGGCAAGTCGGCCCAGGAGGACCCCAACACCTCGCTCTTCCAGACTGAGGTGATCCGGGTGCCGCTCGCCGCGCCGCAGGAGGCCAAGGTCATCGGCGTCGCCCGGCTCTTCGCCGATGCGGCCACCGGCAATCCCGACGGGCTCGCCAAGGCCGGCGATCACGGCCCCGGGACCCAGACCACCGCGCCGACCAACATGTGCCACGACATCATCGTCTATCCGGCCAAGGGTCTGGGCGCCGGGGCGTGCTCGGGCAACGGGATTCTGATCGACATCCGGGACGCGGCCCATCCCAAGCGGATCACCGAGGTCTCCGACCCCAACTTCGCCTACTGGCACTCGGCCAACTTTACCAACGACGCGACCACGCTGCTCTTCACCGATGAGTGGGGCGGGGGGGTGGCGCCGCGCTGCCGCGCCACCGACCGACCCACCTGGGGCGCCGACGCGATCTACTCACTCGAGGGCGGCAAGCTGACCCCGCGTAGCTTCTACAAGATGCGGGCGCCGCAGACCGAGGAGGAGAACTGCGTCGCCCACAACGGGTCGATGATCCCGGTGCCGGGGCGCGACATCATCGTGCAGGGCTGGTACCAGGGCGGCCTGGCCTTGATCGACATCACCAACCCCGCCAAGCCCGTCGAGATTGGATTCTTCGACCGCGGCCCGGTCTCCGGCGAGAAACTCGCCATGGGGGGCCAGTGGGCCGGCTACTGGTACAATGGGTACGTGGTCGGGTCGGAAATCGCCCGGGGCCTCGACTTGCTCCGCCTCAAGCCCACTCCGCTCCTTTCTAAGAATGAAATCGAGGCGGCCGAGTCGGCCCGGGTGGAACAGCTCAACCCGCAGCACCAGGAGCCGTTCGGGTGGCCGGCGAGCTTCGCGGTGGCCCGGTCGTACGTCGACCAGCTGGTCCGCAATCGAGGCCTGGCCGCGGCCCGGACCACGCGGATCACCGCGGGGCTCAACCGCGCCGAGAAACTCACCGGCGCCGATCGCCGGGCCGCGCTGGAACGGCTGGCCGGGGAGATCGAGCGGGACGCCGGGCGCGCAGCGGACGCGGCCCGGGTCAGGAAACTGGCCGGTGCGGTGGCCGACCTGGCGAAAGCCTAGCGCCCGCCACGACAGACTTCGAGTCACGGCTTGCCGACACTAGGGCTTGATCCGCCTGCCACTGATCGGCTGGGGTCCGGCGTCGGGCATCTCGATTCCCTTGACCGTCCGTTCGAGCGTCCCGCCGAGAACGTCGCCCTGAACCGACATCTTCCACGTGCTCATCGTTTCGACCTCCGACTCCTCGCCGTTGCGCGAGATCTTCGACCGGCCGATCACAACGAAGGTGACGTCACCGTCGACCCAGCGAATCGCCCTGGGCCACCATCACGATCGTGCCGTGGCCGATGATCGTGGTGACGGCGCCGTTGATCATCTGGGCGCCCGCGGGAAACTCGATGGACCACGTGCCCGCCAGGGGGTGGGCGGCCTGCTGGGCCTGGAGGGACGACAAGGTGGCGGTTGCGAGGAAGATGGTCGGGGACAGGGTCCGCATGGTGTCATGGCTCCGGGTCAGGGACATCCGGCCGACAGAACCGTGGGCCGGGCCGCCTCGAGGTTGGCGGCCCGAATCAGATCCACCGGAGCCGGGAAGGGTCGCTTCCGAGGCGGCTACCTCGCCTTGAGCCAGTAGCTCACCTTGAGGGCAAAGAAGTTGTCGCCCGGTGCCGTGGCGGCATCCCAGAGGGACCCCGCGTTCACAAGATCGCCCACCGGGAGCAGGTTGCCCCGGTCCTGCTGCCAGATCAGGAAGAGCGTGCTCCCCGCGGCCCACTCCCACCGGAGCACGAGGTTCGACCGGAACGACAGCACGTTGAAGTCGGAACTCGCGAATCCGAAGGTGGCCGCGCCGTCGGTTACCGAGTAACTGCCGTCGGTTCGCCGCGTGATGGTGGTGCCGGTCGACGGCCCATAGGTGCGGACGGCCAAACTCCGGGCCCGCGCCAGCTCCCCGAAGTCGCGAAACCGTCCGCTCGACGCAAACGGCTCGGCGTACGCCTGCACCGTCATGTTGGGCGTGAAGGCGTAGTTGAGCCGGAACTGCACTGCCACCGTGCTCTGCTCGATCGCCGCGAACAGGTATCGGCGACCGAACGTGGCCGCGGCCCCGCCGGGCAGGGTGGCCACGTATTGCTGCGGATTGGTGGACCGGGTGTACCGCGGAGCAATCGACGCCTCCCACTGCGCGGCCGGTCGCGTGGTGATCCCGACGCTGGCCGAGGAGGCCGAGCCGCCCAGTTCGTCGGTTCGACGGCTGCCTCGCACGTTCCAGATCGTCTGCCGCTGCTGATTCCCGCTCACGCCGGCCTGCAGGGTCCAGGCCCGCGGGGTTTCCATGTATGGCCCGCCGCGCGTCAGGGTGTTGCTCATCGCCCGGGGGGCATACCCGACGCCGTACGACGCGTTCCAGAAGTTGTGGAAGAGGAAGGTGCCGTTCTGCGCCAGCCTGAGGAACTGACGCGCCAGGCCGTAGTCCCACTGACCGTTGATGGAGTGGCCAACCCGGACGTAGCGGAAGGTCCGGCTCGGTCTGGTGTCCTGCAACTGGAGGTCGGCGTTGAAGTCCACGGCGTCGGCCCGGGCCATCTGCCCGATGTCGTTGATCTCGAATCCCGGCGACTTAACCCCGATTTGGATCCCCCAAAGCGTGTAACGACCCGCGTTCTTGTCGGCCCGCACCGACGCGGTGTAGCCGGACAGTGAATGCCGAAGCGGGTTGTACGTGAAATAGTCGAGGTCGGGGCGCTGCAGATATCGGGCACTCGACCGCTGGACCCGGTCGATCCCGGCGGCCTCGCCGGCGACGCGACTGAACCCGGCCCAGCCGGTAATCTCATACTTGCCTTCCTGGATCCGGAGCCGCCAGTCCACACCCCCAGTCACGGCGTCCCGGGCCAGCAGGTTGTCGAGCCCCCCGGGTTCGCCCAGCCCCCGGTGAACGCTGGTGAGCACCATGCCTAACGTCGACTGCTGCCGCCCCACCTCCTGCTGGAGCCGGAGGACGCCGTAGCCCGTGGTCGGCTCCACGGCGGCCCGGCGGTAGAGGCCGGTCGCCACATCATACCCCCGGGCGAACTCCCGGCCCGTGACCGCGCCGAGCAGCCCGACGGAGAGCCGTGAGGGGAGCCGACCCGTCACCTTCGCGGCGCCGAGAATGGTGGTGTTCCGGGGCTGATCGACGTAGTCGCCGTCGATCGAGCCGTGCGGGCTCGCGCCAATCCGCCGGGTATAGAAATAAGTCGGCCGGCCGAGGAAGCTTTGGGCCCGGCCCGTCAGGATCTCGTTCCCCTCCACGAAGAAGGGCCGCTTCTCCTCGAACACGGTCTCGAACGCCGTCAGGTTCACTTCAGCCGGGTCCGCCTCCACCTGGCCGAAGTCCGGATTGACCGTGGCGTCGAGCGTCAGGTTCGAGCCCAGCCCCGCCTTGAGGTCGGCCCCGGCCCGGGCCGCGAAGGTCTGGTCGAAGGGATTGGCGGCATCGCGGTTGCCGCGTACCGTGGCGTCGGCCGCGGTGTAGGGCACCAGTTCGATGCCGCGCGCGGTGTTCACGCCCTCGATCCCTTCGAGGTTACCGAAAAAGGAAGACCACCCCGATTGGTCCTTGGACTTGGGAATCAGCACCCAGTAGAGGTCGGCGTTCTTGTCGGGAATAGAGCGCTCGATCTGGAGGCCCCACGCCTGGTTCCGCGCCCCGAACCGGAGCTGCGAAAACGGGATCCGCATCTCGGCCGTCCACCCCGCGCTGTCCACCCGGGCGTGCGCGGTCCAGATCGGGTCGTACTCGAACTGGCGATCGGTCTGGGAATCCTGGCCGTGGTAGTAGTCGCTGCGGACGCCCCCCGAGGAAATCGAAAAGCTATAGGCCGTCCGCCGGTCGAGGTAGGTGTCGAACGACACCACCAGCGCCTCGGCGTTGCTGGTCCCGTCCCGCCGGGTGATGGCGGTCGGAATCTTCTCGGGATCGGGCCGGAACAGCCGGGCTCCGACGTACACGGCATCGTTGTCGTAGCCGATCCGCACCTCGGTTCGGAGCGAGGGCACGGCCCGTTCGACCGGGACCTTTTCGACGAAATCGGTGATCGGCTGGGCGCCGGCCCAGGCCGCGTCGTCCATCAGGCCATCGATCTTCGGCGCAGGCCCCGCGATCCGGACGGCGCGCGCCGTCTTGGGGGCAGCCTGGGCCTCGAGACGAGGGGCGATGCCGCACGCCACCGTGCCGGAGAGCAAGATCATTCCAACGAGTCGGTCAAGGCGCTCGGTCACGAAGTACTTCCTGGTCGATGAGGTGGTCGGGTCCGCAGGCGCTGGAAAGTAACGGCGCCCCCGTTCCCTACGGATCGCGGGTGGGCGGAGTGTCGGCATCCACGGCTCGGATCGCGGGCCGGGAGTACTACCGCGACCGGTCGGGGCCTTCAAGGACGAAAGTGGGGTCGACGCAGGCCATTTCGACGGCGGGATCCTCCGGCTGGCCCGCGGAGCTGACCAAGGGGACCGGCTCCAGAACCTTAGTCCTTCCCGCTGCGGGTCCTGGCTGGCCTAACCTCCACGGTACCGAACAGGCCGCCCCGCTCACCCAAAAAAACCAAAACCAATCCGAACGTCGGGCCTGCGCGTAGACCCCATCGAGGCAGTCTTCATCACACCCAACAGGAGTGTTTCGATGTTCCCAATCCGTACTCGCCGTTTCGCGATCGCTGCCGGACTCGCCGGCCTCGCGGTCGCCGGTGGCCTGACTGTCGCCATCGCGTCGGACCACCAAGATTCACCTGACGTGGAGCTCAACCCCACCCAGGACATGACCGATTTCTACGCCTTTCCGTCCGCGACGCCCGGCCGGATCGCCTTGGTGCTCAACAGCCGGGCGTTCCTGACACCCGCCCAAGCCCGGAGCGCCTCGTTCGACCGGAACCTTCTATACCAGATCAAGGTCGACAACACCGGCGACGCGATCGAGGACAAGGTCTTTCAGATCGTGTTCACGGGAACCGGGGCC
>JAYTTT010000358.1:0-5242 GCA_043744895.1 Gemmatimonadota bacterium
CCGCCCGCGAATCGCAACCCACCCGATCGTTTGAACCCCTCCGGCGTACCACACCCGCCCATCGCACTCAGACGTCGCTGTTTTTCATCACCCTGCTAACGCCCCCGCGGCAAGCTCGACGCTCAGGAGCGCTGCCATCGAGTCCACTTCGGTGGCCGTGGCGTGGCGCTTGAAGTGGTTCCCCATCACCGCCGTGCGCAGGCTGCCGTGCCCCGCGTAGAACGCGATGTTCGGCGCGTGGCCGCTCGCGGTGAGCGAATCGAACGCCCGGGCCAACGGATACGGATGCCCGCCGTCGTTCCCGGCGACGATGGTGGTGATCCCCTGGCTCACCGTCGCGGCGGCATCGGGGTTCTGGCCGAGTCCGAAATCCTGGTGGCTGTGGGTATCGATGAAGCCGGGAGCGAGAACGAGGCCGTTGCCATCGAGGATCGAATCGCCCACGAGCGGCGAGACGTCGCCGACCGCAACGATCGTGTCGGCCACGATCCGGACGGCTCCGTCCCGCGCCGGCGCGCCGGTGCCGTCCACGATTCGGACGTTCGTGATCGTGGTCCCTCTTTCGCCCGGCGGGCCGCTGCAGGCGGCCACGAATGCCACGGCGGAGAAGGTCGCGAGGCACCTCATCTCAACGCTCCCAGGCAGGGCCGCACCGGCCCGTGCCCCGGATACACCGACCGCGCCCCCAGGTCTCGAAGCAACCGCCAGCTCGCGGCGACCTGTTCCACCGCCGCCTCGGTCGCCATCCCGGGGGCGGTCAGGTCGCCGGTAAAGGCCTCGCCGGTATCGAGCAGCAAGGTCACGCTGTTCTCGGAATGGCCCGGCGTCGGCACGATCCGGCCGGCGATTCCCAGCCGGCCGAGCAGCGCCCGGCTCTCCTCGCACGAAATCACCAGGTTGTCGTGCAACAGGATCTCGATGTAACCGTCGGACGGCTTGATGTGTCGTGCCATGGCGGGAATGGCGGCGACCTGCTCCTCGGTAACGACCAGGCGCATTCCCCGGTTCTTCAGGTCCTGGGCGGCTCCGGCGTGGTCAATGTGGTAGTGGGTGGCCAGGCCGTGGGTAATTTCCGCCACCGGGATATCAGCCCGCTTGAGGTTCGCCTCGAGGGCATTGAACATCCCCGGCCAGCCGAGATCCACCAGCAGCCGGGACCGGCCCGCGCTCACCACCCAGAAATTGGTGGAGCGGTAACCTACGTTGACGATGGTGACCGGCAGCGTCACGGGCCCCGCACCGGGGCGCGGAGTCCGTCGATCACGGCACCAGCCGGATCAGCTTGATGTTGTCGATGGTGAGCGTGTTCGGACCGGTGATCGAGTACGGCACCGGACCGCCCGCGAGTCGGTCGACGCTGCACCGCCGCAGCCGAGACCCAGGGACACCCCGAAGATCAGCGCGACTGTCTGCCACCTGTTCATCCGCCCACATCCTTGGATCAAGAGACCAATGCCGAACCTGAGAAGATCACCGCGGCAGCCGGAGGTCCGCGATGATGGCGCCGAAACGGGGATCAGCGCGGAGGCCGTCGTAGAGCGGGAAGGAGCGGGCCAGCATCACGAAGAGCGGATCGCGCTCGTCCAATGCCTGGTGCGCATAGGCGATCGCCTGGTCGGTGTCGCCCACCGCAACCGCCGCCGCACACAGCATCGAGGCCTGCATGTATTCGCGCCCGGCGCGGATCTCGGCCTCCCGGAAGAGGGCGGTCGCGTCCGTCGCCTTGCCCCACCGCGCGTAAATCGCCGCCGCACTGGCGAGGGTCCAGATGTGGCGTCCCGACATCCCGAGGGCCCGCTCGGCCACCGCCGCCGCCTCCTCGTACTGGCCCCCACGGTCGAGTGCCGACAGCAGGGCCCAATGCCCGAGGTAGGAATTGGGATCCAGTTCGATTCCGCGGCGGCCATGCGCGATCGCCTCGGCCGGCCGCCCCGCGGTGAAGTGGTGGAAGGCGAGGATGATGTGGGCGTAGGCTGAGAGCGGATCCAACTCGAGCACCGCGTGCAGCTGAGCGGCGGCCTCGTCGGTCCGGCCGGCCACCCAATGGAGCAAGAAGAGCCCGTACCAGGCTCGGGCTTGAGGATAGTTGGGATTCAGCTCGATGGCCCGCTGAAATGCCCGCTCGGCCCCCTCGTAGTCCCGCTGGTACAGCATCGTCGCGCAGGCAAACGCCGTATGCGATTCCGCCAGGTCCGGACCCAGCTCGAGGGCCCGTGCGGCGGCTTCAAGTGCCTTGGGCATAACCTCGGCGGCCGGCCCAAATCCCGAGAAGCCCGAGGTCGTGTACCCGTCCGCGAGGCCGGCCCACGCCTGGGCGTAACCAGGATCGAGGGCCACCGCCTGACGGAAGCACTCGATCCCGAGCGGAATGCTCCGTCCGCGCTGGTAGAGCAAGGCCCGGCCCTTGAGATAGAGCTCGTAGGCGGCGAGCTGCTGGGTCGGCGGCTTGGCGGGACCGCCGGGGCGTCCGCCGCCCAGGGTCACCCTGAGCCGCCCCGCGATGGCGGTGGCGATCTCGTCCTGCACGGCAAAGACGTCCTCGAGGACCCGGTCGTACCGCTCGGACCAGAGCTGGTAGCCATCGACGGCGCTGAGCAGCTGGGCGGTGATTCGAACCCGATTCCCCGACCGCCGGAGCGTCCCTTCGAGGATCGTGGCCACGTTGAGCTTGGTGCCCACCGTCCGGGGGTCCTCGCTCTTGCCCTTGAATGAGAACACCGAACCTCGGCCGGCCACTCGGAGATCGGGAATCGTGGCCAGCGCGTTAAGGATTTCCTCGGTGATGCCGTCGGCAAAGAACGCGTCGTCCGAATCCTGGCTCAGGCTCGCGAACGGCAGCACCGCGATCGATTTCTCCGGCGCCGGCGGGGCGTGATCCGCGACGGTCACCTCGTTCAGCGCCGCGATGAACTGCGCCCCGGATTCGTACCGGTCGATCGGCGTCCGGGCCAGCGCCTTGTGGACCGCCCGCGCCACGCTTCGGGGGACATTCTCGCGGAGGGCCGTCACGTCGGCCGGGGTCTGGACGAACCGCTTGGCAATCACCGCCTGCACCGTGGGTCCGGTAAATGGCGGCTCGCCCACCAGCATCTCGTAGAGGACACAGCCTAACGCGTAGAGGTCGCTCCGCCCGTCGACCGCCTCGCCCACCGCCTGCTCCGGGCTCATGTAGGCCGGCGTGCCGACGCTCATTCCGGTTCGGGTGAGCGACTGGCCCTCGCCGGCCGACAGCGCCTTCCCGATTCCGAAGTCGGCCACCAGGGCGTGGCCGTCGTGGAGCATGATGTTCTCGGGCTTGATGTCGCGATGCACGACACCGTGACGGTGGGCGTAATCGAGGGCACCGGCCACTTCGCTCGCGATCCGGACCGCTTCGTCCACCGGCAGCTGCTTGACCCGGTCGAGCCGGTCGCGGAGCGAGGCGCCCTCGACGTTCGGCATCACGAAGTAGAGCACGCCGCCGGTGTTCCCCGAGTCGTACAGCGGAAGGATGTGGGGGTGGCTCAGCTTGGCCGCCAGATGGATTTCCCGGAGGAACCGCTCAGGGCCTAACGAACCGGCCACTTCGTCCCTGAGGACCTTAATGGCGACTTCGCGGCCGTGCTTGAGGTCGTGGGCCAGGTACACCGTGGCCATGCCCCCAGCTCCGAGCTCCCGCTCGACCCGGTAGTGGCCGGACAGGGCCACCGTGAGCCGGGCAGCAGGGCTGGTCATGGGCGGTCAGATGTCGTCAAATGGGTGGAGAAGATTACCTCCATCCGGGGGGGCCGGCCAGAGGGTAGAATCCCGACGGCCGGGATCAGGCCACGGCGTAGAAATGTCATGGAGGCCTACCATCGATGGTTTCCCGCAAGACTAACGGCATTCGTCGGTTCCGAATAACCGACAAAACGCGGAGCAAGACCGGTTAAACGGGGTAGTGTCAGGCCCCCAGTACCCTTTTTCACGGCGTCGGACCCATATTCCGTCATGCCGAACCAGGCGCCGCTGACTGCGCTCGCCGAACGATGGGCCGGAGCGAAGGCCGCCGAGCGGGCCAATTTCCAGCCCTACCTGATCGAACTCTGCGAAGCCCTCGGCGTCGAACGCCCCGCGCCAGCCGGCGGCGGGTATCAGTTCGAGCAGCCGGTGAAGGTGATCACCCGAGACGGCGTCGAAGTCGCCAACTTCATCGACTGCCACCGAACCAACTTTTTCTCGATCGAGGCCAAAGACGAGGAGCCGGGCAGGTCGACGGAACTCCTCCTCCGGCGCGCCTTCGGCCAGGTGCGGCACTACGCCAGCCACGCTCCGGGCGGCCTGCCTCCCTACCTCATCGTGATGGACGTCGCCCGGACGGCGATTCTCTGGGACCGCTGGAACGGGAACTATGGCGACTGGCAGGCGGGGAGGCGAATCGATCTCGCCCGACTCGACCAGCATCCCGAGGATGCCGAGTTTCTTCGGGCGGTCTGGACCGATCCCAAGTCGCTCGACCCTCGGGCCCGGGCCCAAGCGGTCACCAAAGAGGTCGCCGGCTACCTCGCCAACCTGGCACGGGCCCTGGAAGGCCAGGGCTACGATCAGGAACGGGTGGCGCGCTTCACCATGCGCTGCGTCTTCACGATGTTCGCCGAGGACATCGGATTGCTGGATGGCGAACCGTTCCGCCAGCTGCTCGAACGCTGCAAGGACGACCCGACGGCGTTTCCCGAACAGGCCTTGGCGCTCTGGCAAGCAATGGATGGGGGCGGAAAATTCGAGTGGAAGAAGCTCCCCCGCTTCAACGGCCATTTCTTCCGGGATTCCGAGGCCCTGCCGATTTCGAAGCAGGCGGTCCTGATCCTGAACCTTGCTGCCGCGGCCGATTGGCAGGATGTGGAGCCGGCGATCTTCGGCACGCTGCTGACCAGAGCCCTCGACCCGGCGGAGCGCCATCGGTTGGGCGCCGAGTTCACCCCGCGGGAGTTCGTCGAGCGGGTGGTCCGGCCCACCGTCGAAGAGCCGATTCGCGAGCGGTGGAAGGCGGAGCAGGTGGTGGTGCTCCAACTCCGAGAAGCCGGCAAGCACAAGGACGCCGAGAAGCGGCTCCGCGATTTCCACGGGTGGATGAAGGGACTTCGGTTTCTCGATCCGGCTTGCGGCTCCGGGAATTTCTTGTACGTCACGATGCACCTGGTCAAGCGGATCGAACTCGAGGTGCTGCGCGAGCTGGAGGCGGTGACCGGCAAACACGAGCTGCTGTTCGAGGAGGTCCATCCAA
>JAYTTT010000359.1:0-5232 GCA_043744895.1 Gemmatimonadota bacterium
GTTTGGCCGGGGAAGTTGATGATCCGGGCCCCCTTCGGAATCGCGACGCTGGCGCGGGTGCCCACGGCGGCAATCCGGGTGCCCTGCACGATCACGACGGGTGAGTCCACCACCCGGCCATCGCCGACGATGAGGCGGGCCGCCGTGATCGCGATGGGGGCTTGGGCCTAGCCGGCGGGGGCTCTCTGGCGGAGAGCCCCCTTCGGACCGACCTTTACCGGGCCGTCCCCCTCTTCCCCGAGCCCCGGAGTCGTCATGCGCCGTCTCGTCCTGTTGTTGCCGCTGCTCGCTGGTTGTGCGAAATCCGATGCCCCGAAGGACCAGGCCGCCCCCGCCGGCCCCGCCGCCATGAGCGAAGCCGACATTGCCGGCACCTGGACCGGATCATTCTACAATGCCAAGGATTCGCTCCTCGGTCACTGGACCCAGGTGTGCGCCGGCGGCACCTGTCGCGGAACCACCGAGGGCCAGCCTGACACGGTGGTGTCTACCTATGGCTTCGGCGCGGACAGCGCGGTCGGATCGGCTGCCGCCATGAAGAACCCATTGTTCCCCGGCGTCATGGTCACCGAGCGATGGGTGAGCCGGGTCCCCTCGGCCGGCAAGGTCACGGGGACCGGGATGTTCATGCTGGCCGACAAGCCCGACTCTGTCGTGCTCAAGTTCCGGTTCGAGGGTGCCAAGAAACCCTGACCCGACTCATATAATCTCCGGTGCCCGCCACCTCGGCCAGCCGCTTGGCGTCCGGGGTGACGGGCATCGCTCCTGCAATTGGCCCTCGTTCACGAAGGTGCTTGTGCTACGGCACCCGCTTGAAGACGATCGGCTTCACGCTCGGCTCCAACGGAATCGTCAACTGATCGACCTCCCCCTTGATGTTGGTCGAGAAGGCCACGAGCCCCGAGAGCGGCACGATGTTGCCCGGGTCGCCGATCTCGAAGACGTCGTAGTGGAAGTGGTGCATCGGAGCCACGATCGCGTCGAGTGCGGCTTCGAGCCCGTTGCCCGTTTGCCGAATGATGAGCTTGCCGTATCCGGGGTGCTCATAGGTGCCGGCATACGCCGCCTGCGCGTGGCTCGGTGACGTCCCCTGAACCTGCACCGCCTTCGCCGCCAACTTCGCTTCGGCTGCCTTCTTCGCATTCTCGGCGTCCTTGGCGTGCTGCACCGCGGTGTAGTCGATCGGGTCGAGGCCGAGCAGCCGGTCGTAGACCGACTGGACGACCATCGTCGGGACCGGGTTGTCGCCGCCGAGGTTGGTCAGCACCATGATCCCGATCTTGTCCTTCGGAAGCCACGACATCTGCGAGATGAACCCGTCGATCCCGCCGCCGTGGGCGACGGACTGGTGGCCGCGATACGTGGCGACGTTGAGGCCGAGACCGTAGGTGTTATTCTCGAAGCCGGGCCAGATCGCGGGGCCGAACGTGCTGCCGATCACCATCTGCGGCGACTGCATCTGGTCCTCCGCCGCAACCGAGATCTTGGGTCCCGTGGCCGACGTGCCGTGATCGAGCCGGAACTGGATGTACTTCACCATGTCCTCGACGCTCGACACGATTGAGCCGGCGGGACCCATCTGGTCGATGATCCGGATCGGGACCTTTACGACCGAGCCGTTCCGCTTCTCATAGGGCCAGGCGAAGTCGTCGGTCTGGTCCATGCCGGTGGAGCCCGGCAGGGTCCGGCTCATGCCGAGGGGCGCGAAGAGCTCCGATTTGACGAGCGACTTCCAGGAGCGGCCCCAGATCGTCTCGACCAGTACGCCGGCCGTCAGGAACATCAGGTTGTTGTACTGCCACTTCTCGCGGAAGGAGACGTTGGGCTCGACGTAGCGGACTCGCTGATAGATTTCCTGGCGGGTTACGTCGCGGCCGTACCAGACCAGGTCGTGGCGGGGGAGGCCGGAGTTGTGCCGGACCAGGTCGCGCGGGGTCATGTGCTCGCCGGCGTAGGCGTCGTAGAGCTTGAAGTCGGTGAGATATTGCCGGACCGGCGTGTCCCAGTCGAGCTTCTTCTGGTCCACGAGCATGCCCATCAGCGTCACGGTGAACGACTTGCTGTTGGAGCCGATCGCCATCAGGGTCTTCGGCGTGACGGGCACCTGCTTCTCCACGTCCCGGTAGCCGTAGCCCTTGAGGTAGAGGACCTTGCCGTCCTTCACGATGCCAAGTGCCAGGCCGGGGACCTGCCACTCCTTCATGATCGAAGTGACGACCTGGTCGATCGCCTTGAGATCGGGGGCGCCAGCGCCCTTTCTTTGGGCAAGGCTGGGCTGGGCGACGAGCAGGGTCAGGGCGAGCGCGGTGAGGGCGTGGAACAGGCGGCGCATGAAGAAGACTCCGATGATTGGGTGTGGTGGGGCCATCCTATACTAGCGTGCTGCCGCCCCGCGTCCAGAGCCTGGCCCGCGATCAGCCGGGCGGAGTGGACCCCGTGCCGCCGGGGATGGTAGCTTGCCCGCTGTGCCCATGAAACCGTCCACGCTGGTGCAGTACCTGCTGCCTCACCGCCTGCTGTCGAGTCTGGCACTTCGGGTCGCAAGATCCGAGGTGCCGTGGATCAAACGGCGCTTCATCCGGACCGTGCTGGCGCATTTCGACGTCGACCTGAGCGAGGCGGTGGATCCGAATCCCGAGAACTACCGGAGCTTCAGCGCCTTCTTCACCCGCGCGTTGAAGCCGGGCGCGCGGGTAGCCGATCCCGATCCCGCCACGGTGCTGTTGCCCGCCGACGGCCGGGTAAGTCAGAGCGGCCGGATCGAGAACGGCCGGATCTTCCAGGCCAAGGGCCGGGACTACACGGTGGCCGAATTGCTGGGCGATGCAGGTCTGGCGGAGCCGTACCGGAACGGGCAGTTCATCAACGTCTACCTGTCGCCCCGGGACTACCACCGCGTCCACATGCCGTGGGCCGGCACCCTGGTGGAGACGCTGCATGTTCCGGGACGGCTCTTCAGCGTGTCGCCGGGGACGGTGGAGGATGTGCCACGCCTCTTTGCCCGGAACGAACGGCTGGTCTGCCACTTCGAGACCGACTTCGGGCCGATGTGTTCGGTGATGGTGGGCGCGCTGCTGGTGTCGGGGGTGGAGGCGGTGTGGAACGGGGTGAACATTCCGGAATACGCCGACCGCCCGAAGTGTACCGATTTCCGGGGGCGGTCGATTCGGCTCGACCGGTTCGCGGAGATGGCGCGATTCAATTACGGCTCGACGGTGATCGTGCTCTTCCCCGAGGGGAGTGTGACCCTCGATCCCTTCGAATCCCAGGCGCCCACGAAAGTTGGGAAGCGGATGGGCGTTCGCCTTCCTTGACTTCGGGGCCGGCGGGTCGCGCTCCCGGCATGCCGGGCCACAGGGCCATGATGTCGTGACAGGCAACCTCGACCTCCTAATCCGAGCAAGAGCCTCAAAGGCCTGCGCCGACTGTGCCGGCGGTCGTGGATCTGCCGTCTGGTTTCTCGGACGCCGTCTTACGCCGCTTCGCCCGCCGCCGCGTATTGTTCACGTTACACGGCGAACCCACGCCGCGGATGTTGGTTGGACCAAGCCTCTGGTCCGGTTCGATGAGGGCTTTGGGGGGCGTCCACGGCGAGGTGCCGCAGCGGCTTACAGATAGTTGCCGTGTGATGGGCTCGGCCGTCAATGAGGGATCAAGGCGGTCGGGGCTGGCTGGGATTGGGGGTCGGAGCTATCGTTCTCCCAAGCAACAGAATACTAGTTGGACAGCAACCCCACCCAAAACAATTTGAAGTGAACCGCTCGCACGCTGGCATCCCGGCGTGGCGGTCGGCCGGCATCCCGATCGTCCCCGCCCGGGCACCATCGTGGGAACAGCTCGGCGGGCCGGGGCGCCGTCGTTCCCCAGCGGCCCGGCCCCGGGCATCCACCCGATGGCTGCCGGCGCTCACTTCGGGCATTCCGCAGGGCGGCGGCCGCAGCCATTGGGCCCGCGCCCGATTGAACACCGTGCGGGCCGGGCCGTCCCGGTCACGATCCGTGTCACCGGCCCGCCGAGCCCGCGCTCCGGTGGGGCGCTCGGCCGGCCTGTCGAGCATCCGGCCCGCAACCTCCGCTCCCTACCAAGGCTCCCCGCGCGGGGTTCTGCCCAACCCGTGCTTGCAGGCGGACGGGCGCCGAGGGCGCCGTTTGACAAGTCGCGACCGCGCCCCGATGTTGGTCGGAGGACGGCGCGGCCGCTTGGTTCCGTGTGGCGCCCGCCGCTGAAGCACAATCCGTTAGGCCGCAACCCCCATCGGCTTGATGAAAGATCTTGCATCTACATAATGCTATCGACGCGCGACCGGAATAGACTGGCGATCTCCCGACGATCGGGGGTCGTAATCGGCTGGCTAGGGATCGTCCTCTCGGTCGTTGTCTTCCTAGCACAGGGGCCGTACCACCAGATCTGGCAATACGCCCTCGTGCTGGCCCCTCTGGTCATCGCGCTGCTTATTATCCGCGCCGGACCGACTGTCCAATCGTTCCGCCGCTATCGCCGCGCCTGGATCCATGCGCGAGAGGCATTTGACTGGGTTACGGGCACAGACATCACGTCCACGTTCACGGTGCGTGTTCAGAACACTAAGGGCGACCTCCTCTACGAGCGGTACTTTCGCGTCGAAGTGCTTCGCGATGGCGTTGTAGAAAACCGCACGAAGCAAGATCTGGTGGGTGCTGAGGTACCCATTCCGGATTTTCCGCCGGAAGCGAAGGTCCTCGCTTCTCGGCCGTCCGGAGTGAAGCTCGTGCCGCACGAGCCGCTTAAAACGCAAACAACCCGCGGCGGACATCTTCACTACGACTGTCGGTGGGCGTACAACATTACGCCTGCCCTTCGCAAAAAGGGTGATTTCGTTGAGTATTCGTATTCATCGCTGATCCCAAAATGCGAGGCGAAGGCATTCACGGAAGGTGGAGCGCTCTTCTTTTTCCTACACGAGTCGATCCCGCTGGATGTGGAATATTCGCTGATTGCTCCGCCCCGTTACACAGTCCAAATCGTCGACGCCTGGATTGAGGACTCGGACCGCGTGCGCATCGATCTACCAGATGAAGATCGACCGACGCTTGCGATCGGGGCGCAAGTGATGACGTGGCATCCGACGTACAGAAAGGGACACTCCTATATTTGTCGATATCGCCTCATCGGAGTCGACTTCGACCGGCCCTTGCCGCCTGGTTCGATGCGCAATCGGCCTAACGATCGTTGAACCTGACAAGCGATCTTCGG
>JAYTTT010000360.1:0-5229 GCA_043744895.1 Gemmatimonadota bacterium
GGAGTTCACCTTCTGGCCAAAGGGGACCTCGGTTCGGCGCAAATGAAGCCGCCCACCGGACGATTGCTTCTCATAGACGAACCGGGGCGCCCGTCCGGCGGACCAGCACGTTCCCCCGCAGCACTCCGGTAATCTGGCCCTTGATTCGAATCGGTCGACCGATCTCCGAGATGGTGATCGTCCGGAGGTCGGGTCGTTTTGGGACCATCCGCACCAGTTGCGGCGCCGGCACTCCGCCGATCATCAGGTCCAGTCCCGCAACCTCGGCTGGGCCACCCTGGCCGACGAACCGAAGCTGGTAGGCCATCGGCGCCTTGATCTTGGGCGTGAGGTCGAGGTCGAACTCGCCGTTCTCCCAGATGCCGGCGTCGTCATCGGCCCATGCTGGCGCCGGATCGCTCCAGGTCGGAGGCGGCTCGGCCCCGGCGGCGAAGGCCGCGAAGGTCCGGATCAATGGCGTGCCGGCCGAGGCGCTGATCCGGAGCCGGATCCGGCGGACATAGGTCGGGACGATCGGCTGGATCCGCTTGTGCCCGATCGCCGAGCCGGTTGCGAGCAACACCCATTCGTCGCCGACCGCGGCCTCGATTCGGTAGCCCCGCACCCGCTCGCCCCCGCGAAGATCCTCGGCCAGGATGAGGTGGTCGATCCGCTGCTCCCGCGGGAGGCCGATCACGATCTCGGCGCCGGTGCCGTGGGCCGACCCGGCCGGCGTGCCGAAGCGCCGGCGGATCTCGTCGCCGAACTCCTTGGCCCGGCCGAGGTCGCCGGCGGGGATCTTGCCCGCTCGGTCCGGGGGCATGTTGAGAAGTAACTGGCCGCCCCGGCCCACCGAGCGGTAGTAGATCTCGATCAGCTGCGCGGTGGTGAGAAGGTTCTTCTCGTTGTCGGTGTGCCAAAACCAGTCTGGCCGGCGGATCGAGACATCGACCTCGTTCGGAAGCCAGGTGTCGCCGGAGGGGTCGCCATGCATCGCGGTGGCAATGCCCGTCTTGGCGTCGGCCCTTGTCACGGTGTTCCAGGCCGGGTAGGGCGAGAACCCGTTTTCGTTGCCGACCCAGCGGATGGTCGCGTGGGGCCCCTGGAAGATCATCGCTTTCTGGGCATACCGCGCCAGGATATCGCCGACCGGCACCACCGAGCTTCCGTCGAACCAGATCTCCGCGATCGGGCCGTACCGAGTCAACAGTTCGGTGAGTTGCTGCCGGCAGATCCGGTCGTACTTGGCCTGAAGCTCTGGAGTGGCGCAGCGGCCGCTCTGGCCCGCGCCTAACGAATCGTCTCGGGGCGACAGGTAGACGCCGAGTTTAAGGCCCCGCTTCGCGCAGGATCGCGACAGGTCGGCCATCACGTCGCCCCGGCCGCCCTTCCATGGGGTTCCGGCAATGCCGTAGCTGTTGGTCTTGGTTTGCCACATACAGAACCCGCCCACGTGCTTGGCCACCATCACGATGTAGCGGGCGCCGAGGGCCACGGCGGCGTCGGCCCATTGGTCGGTATCGATGTCCGGCATGATCCGATCGAGCGGAGTGGACCGGTCGTCGTACTCCTGGTCCTGCCAGGTGTTCGGCGCAAAATGAACGAACATCCCGATTTCGAGATCCTGCCAGGCAATCTGCGCGGCGGAGGGGATGGCGAGGCTTGGTGGCCGGCCGGCGAACGACAGGGCGCCGGCCATCGGAATGCCCGCCATGATGCCGCTCACCTGGTGCACGAATTCCCGGCGGTCGGTCATTTCGCCGGTCCAAGTTCGAGGACGTACACTTCGTCGACCGGATCGCCTTGGCGCCCGGGCAGCGAGAGCACGATGCCCTGGTCGAGCAGCTTCAACGCGGCCGGCGCCTTGTCGTCGAGCCGGTAGGCTTTCAGGACGGTCCGCGACAACGTCGGGAGCGTCAGGATCCGGTCGGCCCAGTTGAGGAGGTGAAGGAAGACCCGGTCGCCCTTGGCGGTGGTGACGCCCCATGGGCGCGGCGAAATCGGGCCGGCCCGGGTTCCGGTAACCGACTCACCATACACCCCGTGCCACTGGCCCATCTCCCGGAGGATCGCCATCGCCTCCGGCGGGAACTCCCCGTTAGGCATCGGGCCGACGTTGAGCAGGAAATTGGCGTTCCGGCCCGCCGCTTCGACCATCTCGCGGAGCAGCTGCCGAGGGGTCTTCCACGTCCGGTCGGTGATCCGATAGCCCCAACTGTCGTTCATCGTCTCGGCGGTTTCGAGCGGCAGGGTTCCGATCTCGGTGGTGTTGAACCCGGCCGAGTTGGCCCCGGGCAGGTCCTTCTCGAACATCTGGAAGTCTTCGCCTGGGAAGGGCAGCTTGTGGTGATTGGAGCCCACCAGCGTGGCCGGCTGGAGCCGGTGTATGAGGCCGTACGTTTGCGCCAGCCGCCAGTCGGCGTCGGGGCGGTCCCACATCCCGTCGAACCAAATGCCGCCGATCGGACCGTAGTTGGTGAGGAGCTCGGTCAGCTGGGCGTCCATATAGTCGAGGTATCGAGTGAAGTCCCCCGAGTCGGGCCGGCCGGCTTGGCGGCCGGTACCACCGCGGGGGAAGAAATCCAGGTGATGCCAGTCGAGTTGCGAGTAGTAGAGAAAGAGCTTGAGCCCCTGCTCCCGGCACGCCTCGGCCAGTTGGCGGACAATATCCTTGCCATAGGGGGTCCGGTCGGTCACGTCGTAGTCGCTGACCTTCGAATCGAAGAGCGCGAACCCGTCGTGGTGCTTGGTGATCAGGGTGATGTACTTCATCCCGGCGCTCTTGGCCGTGGCCGCCCAGGCCCGGGCGTCGAACTTGGTCGGGTTCCAGCGCGGGGCCAGCCGCTCGTAGTCCGCGATCCGAATCTCCTTGTTGTTCATCACCCATTCGCCGTCCTCGAGCTGGCTTGAGATGCCCCAGTGAATGAAGAGGCCGAGCTTGGCGTCCTGAAACCACCGGCGCGATTCGAGGTTCTGGGGAGTTGGCTGATAGGTCTGGGCTGTGGCCTGCGAGACGAGGCCGAGGGTAACGAGCGCGAGGCGGAGTCTCATCGGGCCGCTTTCAGTAGGAGTTCGATCACCACGTCCGGCTCGTCCTTCCCGGGAGGGTCGATGCCTAACACCACGCCGCCGGTCACGACTGAAACGGTCGGAGTTCCCGCCCGTCCGACGTAGCGGGCCCGGGCCACTGAACGGCTCAGTCCCGGGATCGGGAGAAAGTGGTCTTTCCAGTCGAGCACATGCACGAAGACGGTATCGCCGCGGGCCGTCGTCACACCCCAGGGGCGCGCCGCGATCGGGCCGGCCCGGGTTCCGTAGATCGACCGGCCATACCGCGCCAGCCAGTCTCCCATCACGCCAAGCCGCTCGGTAAACTCGGGCTGAAGGGTGCCGTCGGCCATCGGGCCGATGTTGACGAGATAGTTGGCGCCGCTAGCTCGGCGATCACATCGCGCCCAAACGGGGTCCGGTCGACGATGTCCCAGTCGGAAAGCCGGCTGTCGTACATCGCGAACCCGTCGTGATGCTTGGTGGTCATCGTGAGGTAGCGAACCCCCGCCCGCCGGGCCAAGGCCACCCAGGCGCGGGCGTCAAAGCGGGTCGGATTGAACCGGGCGGCCAGGTGTTCGTACTCGGTGGTCCGGATGCTCCGGTTGTTCATGACCCACTCGCCATCGGCGAGGAGGCTGTAGATGCCCCAATGGACGAAGAGACCAAATCTTGGCATCCTGGAAGGCGGTCTTGGATGAATCGAGCGCCGACGCTCGAGTCGGTCCGGGCTGGGCGCCGAGGAGAACGGGGACCGCGAGGCAGGCGATGCCGCGAATCAGCCCGCGAGAACGCCGCTGAACGGTCAAGGAGCCTCGAACACCAAGTCGATGTGTACCACGATGTCTTCGGACATCCTGAGCAGACCCAGCATCTTGGAGAGCCCGCCGATGGCGTAGTCTTTGAGATTGAGGGGCGTCGCGGCCCAGAGATGATAGCGCCGCTCTCCGAGCACGAGCCGGGCCGGAATCTTCGCGGATCGAGTGACGCCGCGGAGCGTGAACGAGCCATCCAATTGCACCACCGTGGTGTCGGCGATCCGCTCGACGACCACGAGCCCGGTCAAGTCGAACCGGAGGGTGGGGAATTCGGCCGCGCCCATTGATTTTTTGAGATCCCGGTCGCGCCGGTCGTTGCCGGTCACCAGGGTTCCGACCGGGGCCTCCACCCAGCCACGGACCTCGACGAGATCGGCCCCACCGGTGAGCCGCCCGGTCACTGACGTGGTTGTGCCGGTGAAATCACCCAGCGTCGCCCGGCCGTCGAACCAGAGGCGGCCCTCACGCACCGCGGCGGCCCCGACGGGTTGTTGGGCATTGGCCAGCGTGGCCCAAAGCATCAGCGTCACGGTCGAACGGATCACGAGGTCCACCGCCGCTCGGCCTCGGCCCAATCGACGAAGCCCAAGAATTTCTCGACGTACTCGGCCTTGCGGTTCTGGTAGTCGACGTAAAAAGCATGCTCGTAGGTGTCGATGACGACGAGGGGCACGGCCAGCCAGAGCGCGCCTTGGGCGTGCTCGTCGCTGACCACGTTATAGAGCCGGCCGTTGACCGGATGGCGCACCAGCATCGCCCAGCCGGCCGCGGTCTTGGCACTAGCGACGAAATCAGCCGCCCACCGGTCGAGCGATCCGAATCGCTTGGCGATGGCGTCCCGCAGCCCGGTGCCCGGGCTCGTTTCCTTGAGGGCCAAGCCGTCGAAGTAGAGTTCGTGCAGAATTACGCTGTTGCCCCGGCTCGACTGCAGCGCCTTCATCCGTTCGAACGCCAATGGGTCGGCGGCGGGTCCGCCGGCGGCGCTTCGCTCCAGGGCTTGTTCCACGCCGACGAACGCCTTGAGCGCCCCGCCGTAATGGGCCGTGTGGTGGGGCGCGATTTGGGCCGCGCTCAAGAACCCAGGAACTTCGAGGTGCCGAAGCGGCTTCGGTTGGCCGGTCACCAGCCCGCTCGAATCGGGGCTCTCGGCCAAGCCCGGTACGATGAGGGAACCGATCGCGGCCCCGGACGACGTGAATACAAACGTGCGGCGGTTCATACCCCTCCTCGGATTGTTAGCGCCGAAACGTATACTGGAACTTGGTCAGGAACCGGTTCGAGTCGAACGACCACCGATCGAGCCGGTCCCGCAAATTGTGGTTGTACACCACGAACAGTTCGGTCGTGGGAGTTATGGTCCACCGAAGCCGGCTATTGCTGCCGA
>JAYTTT010000361.1:0-5219 GCA_043744895.1 Gemmatimonadota bacterium
CGCGACCCATCGGTCCTGGACCTTCATGGTTTGAACCATTCCCACCGAGCCGGGTTCGCGATGGCAACCCGGCAGCGATAGCTTATCACGTCCCGTCGCATGGTTTCCGGTCTTCTCGTCGAGGTTCCATGACCCAGCTCGCGCGCTGGTGGGTGGTTGGTGTTGCCGTTCTCGCGGTGAGCTGTGGACCCCGGGAACCGGCCGGGACCCTGGTCAACATGTATGACAACCAATTCAGCGGCTCGGTAAGCCGGGTCCCGGTCGGGACCCGGGTGACGTTCCTCAATCAGGGACGGAGCGTCCATAATGCCACTTCCGTTGACGGAGCCTGGAAGACCGGCGATGTCGCGGGTCGTTCCGGTGGTGACGGACGGGGTGGCGACGTGGTCTTCGACCGCCCCGGCGTCTACCAATACTACTGCACTTACCACGGAACCAAAGCGGGCGGCGGGATGACCGGTGTCGTCGTCGTCGGCGACGTGCCGTTCAGTCCGAGTGCCAAAGGTGCGATTGCGTCAGTCGACCTTCCCAGCGGCAGGACGCTCAAGGTTCCGGCCGAGTACCGGACGATTCAATCAGCTGTCGATGCAGCAAGCCCGGGTGACCTGGTGCTGGTGGGCCGAGGCGTCTATCGCGAGGAAGTGGCGGTGACGACACCGTCGATCGTCATTCGGGGTGAAAACCGCAACGAGACCATTATCGACGGCGAGTTCGTCCGCGGCAACGGGATTTCAGTGCTGGCCGATGGGGTGGCGGTCGAGAACATGACGGCCCGCAATGCGGTCTTGAACGGATTTTTCTGGACCGGGGTCACCGGTTTTCGGGGTTCTTACCTGACGGCGGTCAACAACGGCGACTACGGGATCTACGCCTTTGGTTCCAGCGACGGCGTGTTCGAGGCTTCGTATGCATCGGGGTCGCCTGATTCCGGGTTCTATATCGGCCAGTGTTACCCCTGCAACACAGTGATTCGCAACGTCATCGCGGAGCACAACGCCCTGGGTTACTCGGGCACCAACGCGGGCGGGCGGCTCTACGTGGTGAGCTCGATCTGGCGTTACAATCGCGCCGGACTCGTCCCGGCGTCGCTCGACATCGAGCTCGAGCCGCCGCAACGCGAAGCCGTGTTCGCAAGCAACTTGGTGATGTCGAATAACAACGCGAACGCCCCCGCGATCACCATCAATTCGGTCGTGCTCGGCAACGGGATCCTGCTGGCCGGTACCGTTCACGATACGGTCGAACGGAATGTGATCTTGGATCACGACAGTCACGGGGTCGCGACGGTCCCGTTCCAAGACCGCAATTATTATCGGGCAACCGGGAACGTGGTCCGAAACAATATCGTACTCGGATCGGGCCGGGCTGATCTCGCCAATAGCGGGCCCGGCGGCACCGGCAATTGCTTCGCGGGCAACGAGCATCGCTCGAGCGTGCCCTTCGGGCTCGAGGTGTTCCGCAACTGCGCTAGTGCCTGGATGCCGTGGTGGTCGGACTGGGTTCCGCTCGGCTCGATCTTGGTGCGCTCGGCGATGGCGTCCGATGTGTTTCCGGATTCCAAAACCCAACCGATACCAGGCCCCCAACCCTCGATGCCTGGCGGTTCCGGTGCGCCGGTTCGGATTGCCCGGCACGTGTTCGATTCGCTCCACTTCGATTTGGCCGCGGCACAACTTCCGGCCGGGACCGACTCGGTTTTGGCGGCTTGGCGGGTCTCTGGTCGTGGTATGAGCCGCGGGGGCGTGCTGAGTCGCCTCGGGGCGAACTCGGCCTTCTTGGCCATTCCTGTCGTGCTCCTGTGGTGGGCGGCCCGAATGGTCGGCGGCCGCCGGGTTCCCACCCGCTCCCGCTGGCGGTGGGTCGGAGTCGTCGTGACCGGCCTCGGTTTTGTGCTGGTGATGACGGTGGCCAGTGCCTGGCTCTACGGGCGGATCTGAGGTGAGGCGCCGAGACTGGCTGATCGGTGGATCGGGCATTGCGGTCGGGGCCGTTGGCACGGCGCTGTGGAGTCGTCTGGCCTTGCCGAAGAAAGCCATGCCCCCGATGGCCGGAGCCACTCCATCGAGACTGCAGTACGACCACGGCGCCATGCCGCCAATCGAGCTTGGACCCTTGAGCCTCGACCACGTGACCCGGCCGCCGTCGCCCCACCGGGAATCGACCCGGGTGACCAGACAATATCGGCTTGAGGTGGTCGATCAACAGGTGGGCGTTTCGGTCGACCAACGGTTCGACGCCTGGACCTTCAGCGGTTCGATGCCGGGTCCGGTGCTACGGGCCACCGAAGGTGACCGGCTCGAGATCACCCTGAAGAACCGCACCAGCCACGCCCACAACCTCCATTTCCACGGCCGGCACGAGATCGCCGCCGACGGCTGGGAACCGGTTCCTCCGGGAGGCGAGGTGACGTACCAACTGACCGCCGGCCCCTTCGGCGTCCACCCGTACCACTGTGATTTCACGCCGAGCGAGGATCATATCGCCAACGGCCTCTATGGCGTTCTGATCGTCGATCCGCGGCCGGGCCGGCCGAAGGCCCAGGAGTTTTCGTTGGTCCTCGGAGGATTTGACATTGACCACGATGGGAAGAGCGACCTGTTCGGGTGGAACGGTGTGGCGGGATTCTTCGCGAAGTACCCCATCAAGGTCAAGGCCGGTGAACTTGTCAGGGTATACCTCGCCAACATGGTCACTGATCAGCCGATGGCTTCATTTCATCTCCATGCCGAAATGTTTACGGTGTATCGAAACGGTACACGACTTGTGCCGAACGAGGAAACCGATATAGTCAGTCTCGGGCCTGCCGAGCGAGCGATCATCGAGTTCCGCCTCCCCGCTCGGGGACGATACATGTTTCATCCCCATCAACGGGTGATGGCCGAGCAAGGCGGCATGGGATGGTTTGCGGCAGTGTGACAGCAATGGACGAAATCCTAAGGGGAGCGACAATGAAGACACGAACGGTATTGGCGGCGGCGGCGTTGGCGGTCGGACTCGGATGCGGCGGAACCGAAACCGGCCCGCCGGGACCGCCGCCCCCCCCTCCGCCGCCCCCGGCGCCGAACACGGTCAACATCGTCGGCAACTCTTTCGAACCTCAAGCAATCAATGCCACCGCCAGGGGTGCCACGATCCGGTGGAACTGGCCGGGAGGGACTGGGCACAATGTTACGTTCGAGGACAATGTGAACAACGCCTCGACCCAGTCGTCGGGTACTCATGAGCGGACCTTCTCCACCGCCGGAACCTTCCGGTATCAGTGCACGATCCACAGCACCCCCGGCAACTTCACCAGCGGGATGGTTGGATCAGTCGTAGTGCCGTGAGCTCGGCACTGGGTGCTCGGCACTCGGCAGGAACGCGATCATCGTTCGCGAGTGCCGAGTGCCGAGTGCCGAGTGCCGAGTGCCTAATATCGATAATGATCCGGTTTGTACGGGCCTTCCACTTTCGTGCCGATGTAGGCGGCCTGCTCCGGGGTCAGTTTCGTGAGTTTGACGCCGAGCTTGTCGAGATGGAGCCGCGCCACCTTTTCATCCAGGTGCTTCGGTAGGACGTAGACCTTCTTCTCGTAGTTGCCGGCGTTCTGGTGCAGCTCGATCTGGGCCATGACCTGGTTGGTGAAGCTTGCCGACATCACGAAGCTCGGATGGCCGGTGGCGCAGCCCAGATTCATCAAACGTCCCTCGGCTAGAATCATGACGCTGTGGCCGTCGGGGAAGACCCACTCGTCGTACTGCGGTTTGATGTTGATCCGCTTGATTCCCTTGACCTTCTTTAACCCGGCCATGTCGATTTCGTTGTCGAAGTGGCCGATGTTGGCGATGATGGCTTTGTCTTTCATTTTCGCCATGTGATCGGCCGTGATGATGTTGAAGTTGCCGGTCGCGGTGATGAAGATGTCGGCGGTCGAGACCACGTCGTCGATCGTCAGGATCTGGAAGCCTTCCATCGCAGCCTGGAGGGCGCAGATCGGGTCGATTTCGGCAATGATGACTCGGGCGCCCTGGCCCTTGAGTGCTTGGGCGCAGCCCTTGCCGACCTCGCCATACCCGAAGACGACAGCCACTTTGCCGGAGACCATGACATCGCTGGCCCGGTTCAGGCCGTCGATGACCGAGTGACGGCAGCCGTAGATGTTGTCGAACTTCGACTTGGTGACCGAGTCATTGACGTTGATGGCCGGGAACAGCAGGGTGCCGGCCTTCATCATCTCGTAGAGTCGGTGCACGCCGGTGGTGGTTTCCTCCGACACGCCCCGGAGGTCCGCGGCAACCTTGGTCCACCGACCCGGGGTCTTCTTCGCTTCCGCGCGGATCAGATCGAGGATCACGCCCCACTCTTCCGGCTCATTGGCGGCATCGAACGCGGGGATCTTCCCAGCCTTCTCGAACTCGACGCCTTTGTGGACGAGGAGCGTGGCGTCACCGCCATCATCGAGGAGCAGGGTGGGGCCTGAGCCGTCCGGCCACATCAAGGCCTGCTCGGTGCACCACCAGTATTCCTCCAGCGTCTCACCTTTCCAGGCAAACACCGGCGTGCCCCGCGGGTCCGCCACAGAGCCGTCCCGGCCGACGACGACGGCGGCAGCCGCGTGATCTTGGGTCGAGAAGATGTTGCAAGAGACCCACCGGACGTCGCCGCCGAGCTCGGTGAGCGTCTCGATTAACACCGCCGTTTGGATCGTCATGTGGAGCGAACCCATGATCTTGGCGCCGGCCAGCGGTTTCTTGCCCTTGTACTCGGTGCGGAGGGCCATCAGGCCAGGCATCTCCTGCTCGGCGAGGCGCATTTCCTTGCGGCCGAACTCGGCCTCGCCGAGGTCTTTGACCTTGAACGGGGGGCGGCCGGCGTCTGTGGCGGCGTCGAACGGGTGGCGAGCGAGCGTTGCAGTGGTCACGGGCTGGGATCCTCTGGTTAGTGATGTTTTTCGGCCGAGGCAACGAACAGCAGCGGCCCTTTGGTATTCGGTTGCGGCGGAAGCGGGCGAAAGCTGAGCCCTGTAAAACCCGCCGATTGGCACCATCCGGCCACCGCCGGCCGGTCGAACCCGAGCCATTGGTGCCCCATCGACTCGAGGTATTCGGTGCGTTCGTGCGGCATCATGTCGGCGATGATGACCCGGCCGCCCGGTTTGACCACCCGGCTGACCTCCTCGATGGCGCGAGCTGGTTCGGCCAAGTGGTGGAGCACCAACACGATCATCGCGAGGTCGAGCG
>JAYTTT010000362.1:0-5208 GCA_043744895.1 Gemmatimonadota bacterium
ACCCGGTTCGGATCGAGATACGAACGGGTCCGGGTCAACACCGTAACCGCCTGAGCCTGCTCCTTGCTCGACAAGAGCCCAATCTGCTGATAGACCACCTTGCGCCAGGCCCGGCCCCGAGGAGCCGGCGTGCCACGGTTATCGACCGTCGCGATCACATAACCCTGGTCGGCCACGGCCTGATACCAGATCCGCGAGCCGCCCTGCCACTGATCGGTCGCGGTTTGTCCGGCCGGTTCGCCATAGACGTGCATCAGCAGGGGATAGGTCTGGGTCGAATCGAAGTCCCGCGGCTTGATCATCCAGCCGTCGAGCACGACGCCGTCGCCCACGTCGACCTTGAAGAACTCGATGGGCCGAGCCAGCACGGCCGCCACGGCCCGCTGGCGGGCCGTGTCGCTGACCATGGTCCGAACCACCTCATGCCTCGGCAGTCCGACCAGGTCGATCGTCGGCAGTCGGTTGGCGCTCGAATAGGTATGGAAGGCCCACCGGGCGTTCGGCGCGACGGTATAGCCGTGCGTGCCGGGCTGATCGGCCGGCGAGACCCGCTGGGCCGTGCCGGTGCCGTCGAGGCGGGTTCGGTAGAGGTACCGCTGCGTCGCGTTGTCGGGCGAGGCGATGAAGTAGAGCAATCCCTGGGCTTCGTCCACCGAGGCGATGCTGACGACGTCGTAGTCACCCTTGGTGATCAGGGTCCGTTTGGTCCCGTCTCTGGCCACCCGGGAAACGTGGCGCCATCCGTCGGCTTCACTGACCCAGAGAAACGCCTTCCCACCCGCGAGCCAGGTCAGATCGTCGACCACATCGACCCACGCCTCGTCCCGTTCGGTCAGCACCGCCCTGACTCGGCCGGTTGAGGCGTTGCCGAGGAATATCCGGTTGGTGTTCTGGAGCCGGTTCATCCGCTGAATCACCACCTCGCTCGGCCCCGCCCACTCCATCCGGGGGAGATAGTTCTGCCGCGGATCGTCGGGCACCTCGAGCCAGGTGGTCCGGCCGCCGTCGGCCGAAACGACCCCCACGGTCACGGCCGAGTTGGTGGTGCCGACCTTGGGATACTGGACCGGGGTGACGAACGGGTAGAGCGAATCGGTGGCGTTGAACAGATTGAAGGTGCCGACCCCGGTCATGTCGAAACGCCAATAGGCAATCTTCGTCCCGTCGGGCGACCAACGAAATCCATCCCGAAGCGCAAACTCCTCTTCGTACGCCCAGTCCGTCATCCCGTTCACATGCAACGTATCCGCGCCGGACGTGACCTTCGTCAGCTGGCCGTCGGCGAGGCGCTCGACGAAGATGTCGCCCTGACGAACGTAGGCCGCCCGGTCGCCGGACGGCGAGAGCTTGGCGTACATCAGGCTCGACACCGGCGCATCCGAACCGCCCAGCTGTTTGAGAGCGCCGCTCTGGCGGTCAAGGACCCAGAAATCCCCCCGGGTGTTCTGGCGCCAGACCCGAGCCGAGTTGGTGAAGATCAGGATCTGACGGCCACTGCTCGACACGGTGTACTCCTCGATCTCCAGCGGCTCTTTCTTGCCCGCCGGAATCAACTGACTCGTCGCCACGTACGTCGTCCGGGCGCCGGTAGCGGTCTCGTACCGAATGATGTCCCCGGATTCGACCGCGAGATACGCCGCGCCCTGCTCGATCCATTCCACCGGACCGAACCGCTGGCGGGCGCTGAACTCGTTCGAGGCGAATACTCTCCGGACCATGTCGGTGAGCGGGGCAGGGACTTGGGCGGCAAGGGGAGCAGCGAGGACGGCGAACAGGACGGCAGGGGTCAGGGGCTTGGCCATGCCTCAAATCTGGCCCAGTTCCCGTTTGGCCGCCATATTGGGCCTCATGATTCGATTCCTGCCCTTCCTTCTGTTGCTGGGCGCGTGCCGGACCGCCGCGGCCCCGGCCGACCTCATCTTCGTCAATGGCAAAGTGATCACGGTCGATTCCGCCGATCGGGTAGCCCAAGCCGTTGCCGTCCGTGGCGACCGGATTGTGGCCGTTGGTCCGACCGATGAGATCGAACGGCTCGCCGGCCCCAAGACCCGGCGGATTGATTTGGCCGGCCGCACGGTGACGCCCGGACTGATCGATGCCCACAATCATTTCGCTTGGGGCAGCACCAACCGCATCCTCCTCCTCGACCTGGGCTATCCCGACGTCAAGTCCGTGGCCGACGTGCAGGCCAAGGTTGCCACGCGGGCGGCGGCGACCGCTCCGGGAGCGTGGATCGAGGGCCGCGGGTGGGACGAGAGTAAGCTCGCCGAACGACGTCTCCTCACGGCGGCCGACTTAGACCGGGTGTCACCGAATCACCCGGTATGGCTCACCCAAACCACCGGGCACTACGGCGTGGCCAATTCCGCCGCGCTCAAACTCGCCGGGGTGACTCGGGAGACCAAAGACCCGCCGGCCGGCACGATCGATCGGGATCCTCATGGTACCCCAACCGGGGTGCTCAAGGAGTCGGCCCAGGACTTGGTGGCGCGTCTGATTCCGGCACCCGCCGAGAGCGTGGTGGTGGACGGGATGAAGCAACTGGCCCAGGCCATGAACGCCGAGGGAATGACGGGCGTCAAAGATCCCGGCATCGGGAGCGAAGCCTGGAACGCCTACCGGAAGGCGCTGGCCGACAGTGGGCTCTCGGTCCGGGTCTTCGTACTCTGGTCCGGCGGGCAAAGCATGGCAACGGCGGATAAACTGATTGCCGAGCGGGCGGCGATGAGCCGGCCCTACGAATCGACCGGCGACGACCGGCTGATTGCCGGCGGCGTGAAACTCTATATCGACGGAAGCGGCGGAGCCCGAACCGCCTGGCTCTACGATGACTGGAACCGGAATCTGACCGAGGTCGATCGGGGCAACCAAGGCTATCCCGCCGCCAATCCGGACACCATTCGGGCCCTGATCAAGCGATACCACGACGCCGGATTTCACGTCAGCGTCCATTCGATCGGCGACCGGGCCATCGACTGGACGATGGACAGCTATGCCGCGGCGCTGGCCGCCAATCCGGTTCGCGGACGTCGCCACGGGATCATCCACGCCAACATCCCCACCGACCGGGCCATCGACATGATGGCCGCGATGCAAGCGAAGTTCGACGCCGGGTATCCCGAGCCGTCGCCGGCATTCACCTGGTGGCTCGGCGATACCTACGCGGGTAACTTCGGCGCGGTTCGCTCTCGCCGGCTCAACCCGTTCAAGACCTTCGCCCGGAAGGGTGTCCGCTGGGCCGGCACCTCGGACTACAACGTGACGCCGTTTCCGGCCCGGTACGGGATTTGGTCGGCGGTCACCCGCGAACCGTTGCTAGGTTTGTACGGCAAGGACCCCTTCGGCACCGCCGAGGCCATCGACGTCCGAGCAGCCTTACGCGCGTTCACCATCGACGCGGCCCATCAGATGTTTCTCGAAAAGAAGACCGGGTCGATCGAGGTCGGGAAGTACGCCGACCTGGCCGTTTGGGACCGCGATCTCTACACGGTCCCGTCGGCCAAGCTGAAGGACCTCCGGTGCGAGCTGACGGTCTTCAACGGCCACGTCGTCTACCAAGCCGCGGCGAAGCGGTAAATTGGAGGCACCATGACTCACCACCTCTTTCGCACCGGCCTCGTGGCCCTGACCGTCCTGGCCGGGTGCGCCAAGGGCGATGTCCCGGCCAAGTCGATCGAAGCCACCCGATTTGCCGCCGATCTCAAGGTCGACCTGTCGGCCATGACCAAGACGGCTTCTGGTCTCTACTATCGGGATCTCGAGCCTGGAACCGGCACCACCGTGGCGGCGGGTCAGGCGGTTGCCATGCGGTACGCGGGCTGGTTGCCCGACGGGAAGCAGTTCGACGCCGCCGGTCCGAACGATTCGCCCTATGTCTTCCACCCTGGTGCCGGCGAGGTGATCGGCGGGTGGGATGAGGGCGTCATCGGCATGAAGGTCGGCGGCAAGCGGCAGTTGGTGATTCCGCCCGCTCTGGGCTACGGCGCCAGGGGCAACGGGCCGATTCCGCCCAATGCGATCTTGGTCTTTACGGTGGAAGCCGTCAGCGCTCAATAGCCGGCGCGCGGCCGACCGGTTCGAGGGCCGGTCGCTTGGCGGTCCGGCCGTCGCCGGATGATCGACCTCGAAGGTGACGCCACATCCACGGTACGAGATAGCGCCGTCCCCACCGGAGCTCGGCGGCCACCCGCTCGAACGATGTCGGGGGTGCCACCGCGGGCAGCGGATCGGACCACCCAGGGTCCGATCCCGGCAAGCCTAACGCATCCCCCAGCGCGGCAGCGATCCGGGCATGCCCTAGGGCATTGGCATGGAGACGATCCTCACTCCACAGTCGCGGATCGGACGCCACCGGATGGGCCGCCACGTCGACCAAGATGGCGCCGCTTTGGGCTGAGGCTCGGCGGAGGGCGTCGTTCATCGCCAAGACCCGAGGCAGGATCCGGCGAGCGAGCGGCATGACCGGGGTCAGGTCAGGGAGCGTAAAGGTCAGGACGGTGGCCCCCTGGCTGACCAGGGCCGACTGCATGATCGCGACGTCGGCCGCGACCGCTTCCGGATCGAACCCTTTCCCGACGACGTCATTGGTTCCGGAAAACAGCGTCGCCAAGTCGGGACGCAGGTCCAGGGCGGCGTCGAGCTGTTCCTCGAGAATCTCCCGGGTCCGCCGGCCGCGGACCCCGAGATTGGCGTAGAGCAAAGAGCCCTGGATCGCGGCGATGCGCTCCGCCAGGCGGTTGGCCCAGCCGTGGAAACCGCCGCGCCCGTCCGGGTCGTCAAGGCCCTCGGTGGAACTGTCGCCGATCGCGACGTAGCGTTCGAACCGGCGGGTGGTTGGGTTGGTCATGGTGGGGACAACCTAGAGAATGGAGCGGACCGGGATCGAACCGGTGACCCCCTGCTTGCAAAGCAGGTGCTCTCCCAACTGAGCTACCGCCCCGTGAGGCCGGAAGCTAACCCGCCGCCCGAGGCCTTTCCAGGCTGTTGCGGAACCTCTCCTGGGGAGCGACCTTCCGTGCCGAAGCCGCCCCGGCTTCATCCACCTGGGAGGTACTATGCGTCGCATGCTGTCGATCGGAATCGTAGGGCTCGTACTGGGCACGACGGGGTGCGCCAAGAGCTCCGCCGAGTCGGCGATCGCGAAGGCCGAGAAGGCGGTGGCCGCCATTCAGGCCGACGCCGAGAAGGTTGCCCCGACCGAGGTCAAAG
>JAYTTT010000363.1:0-20235 GCA_043744895.1 Gemmatimonadota bacterium
TCGATCTCGCCCCCGAAGGCGATCGGCTCGTCTTCCGAGCCCTGTCCGGGTCGCATCTGTAAGGTGATGCGGCAGGTGGGTGGGAAACGGATGAGCCGATCGCTGCACGGGCTTGCAGTCGCCATTGGGATTGGTTTGGCCGGGGTCGTTTCGCGGCCCGCCGCCGCGCAGGATCCGGTGGCCCCACCCCCGGCGCCGCCGTCGGTCGATAGCGTGGCCGTCGAGGGCAATCTCCGACTTCGGACTGACGAGATCATCAGCTTCACCGGCATTCAGTTGTTCCAGCCCTTCAACTATCGCAGCATTCAGCGAGCCATTTCGGCGCTCTACGCGACCGGCCAATTCGACGATGTCCAAATCGACGGCAAGGAGCTCGAGGCCGGCGGCTACCTCCTCACGATCATCGTCAAGGAGCGACCGATCCTCCAGCGCTGGCGGTTGCGCGGGGTCGAGAAACTTGACGAGTCGAGCGTCCGCAAGAAAGTCGCGGTGCTCGAGGGCCGGGCCATCGATCGAGTCGCCGTGGCGCGATCGGTGGCGGCCATCGACTCGCTCTACAAGAAGAAGGGCTACTACGCCGCACAAATCTCGACCGAGGAGACCCGTCGGGACTCCACCAACGCGGTCGAGGTCGCCTTCGTCGTCAAAGAGGGCGGCAGGGTCGCGATCAGCCAAGTGGTGATCGACGGCAACGAGAAGTTCAAGGACCAGGACATCATCAAAGGCATGACCTCCCGCCCCGAAGGGTTTTGGTGGTTTCGAAAGGGCGAATACACCGAGGATAAGGTCGAGGACGACGTCCGGAACAAGATCCCCCAGTGGTACGCCGATCGAGGCCATGTCGACCTCCGGGTCCTCCGCGACACCCTGGTCACCGACAGTACGCCGGGCAAGGCGATCCTCAAGATCACCATCGACGAGGGCAAGCCGTATCACGTCGGGGCGTTCGACATCGTGGGCAACCGGCGGTTTTCCTCCGATGAGCTGAGCCTGTTTTTCCCGTTCGGCATTGCCACCATCGCGGGGAGCGGCAAGGACGTGGGGGTGCCCTTCAGTAAGGCCGATTGGGAAGCGGCCACCGAAAAGGTCCGGAATTTGTACTCGAACAACGGGTACATCACCTCCCAGGTAGAGCCGGAGGAAGTTCGCCGAACCGGACCCGACGGCAAGCCGCTCGTCGACCTCCGGTGGCGAGTTTTCGAGGCCCAGCCGGCCACCGTCAACAAGATCATCATCCTCGGCAACGATGTGACCCACGAACGAGTCATTCGGGAGCAGATCGTGTTGCTGCCGGGGATGACGTTCAATCGCGACCTCTTGATCCGGTCGTATCAGAACGTGTCGAATCTGAATTTCTTCGAGCAGCCGCTGACCGCGCCCGATGTCCATGAATCGGAAAATGGTGCCGATGTCGATGTTACGTTTCGGGTCAAGGAGCGCAACACCGGCAACGTCAACTTCGGCGCCTCGGTCGGGCAGGGGGTCGGGGTCGGCGGGTTCTTGGGGCTCGAGGAGCCCAACCTGTTCGGCAAGGGCAAGCGCGGCAAAATCCAGTGGCAGTTCGGCCGGAATATCAACGACTTCAACTTGAGCTATTCCGATCCAGCCATTCAGGACAGCCGGATTTCCGGGACCCTGACGTTGTTCAACAGTCGGCAGCGGTATACGGTCGGCCAACTGGGACGGATTCGCCGCGAAGGCACCAACCTTCAGCTCGGCTTTCCGTTCTTCGGCTCGCGATACACCCGGGTGTTCGCTTCGTACGGATTCCAGCGGAACCGGTTCACCGATACGCCGGCCGACCTGGCCGACCGGTTCCGGTGCGACCAGGGTTGTAGTCGGTCGTCGTTAGGCCTCAGCTTGGTTCGTGACACCCGAGTCGGGCTGCCGTTCCCGGTGGCGGGCAACTCGATCACGACGTCAGGCGAATTCAACGGCGGGTTTCTTGGCGGCAGCGGTCAGTATCAGAAGATCGACCTCGAGGGCAACTGGTTCACCCCCCTCGGCCGGGCCGGCGGAGACAATTTTGGCGGCGGGGTTCAGTTCACCCTCGGATTCAAGGCCAAGAGCGGCTTCGTGTTCGGCGATGTTGGGCCGTTTTTCTACGAACTCTATTCGCTGGGCGGGGTGCAGTATGGGATTCCGCTCCGCGGCTATGACGAGTTTTCGATTACCCCGCAAGGGTACGATGCGACGGCCAGCGGATCCCAAGTGCAGCCGGGCTCATTTGGGAAGGCCTACGCGTCGTTCACCATCGAGGCCGGGGCCCGCCTCAGCCAGCAGTTTTATGTCAACGTGTTTTCGGATGCGGGCAACGTCTACGGTCGGGCCCGCCAGTTCAATCCGACGCGGTTGTTTCGCAGCGTGGGTGCCGGGGTGGCGCTGATTTCGCCCCTCGGGCCCATCGGGATCGATCTCGGCTATGGCCTTGATCGGACCGACCAGGCCGGCAGGCCCAAACCCGGCTGGCAGCTCCATTTCCGACTGGGCAATTTCTTCTAACCCGGGATCCCGGGATAACGGTATCGGTGGAGGACCATAATGTTGTCCGTTCGTAATGCACTCTCGATCTTTGGGGTCGCGCTCATCGTCGGCGCCGGCTCGGCGTCCGCGCAGGCCACGCCGCTCAAGCCCCAGCCCCAGACCCCCCCACCGGCCCCGGCCGGCGGAACCAAGGTGGCGTTCATCAACGCCCAAGCCTTGCTTCGGGGAATGCCCGGCTACGCCCAGGCCGAAAGCGTCTGGACCAAGGATGCCGAGTCGGCCAATACTGAGGCCAAGAACCTCCGGGCGGTCTTCGATTCGGCCGTGGCCCAGTATCAGCAGCAGCAGCCGCTGATGACCCCCTCGGCCCGCACGGCCAAGGAAAAGTCGCTCCAGGTTCAGGGCGACTCGTTGCAAGCGAAGCTGCAGCTGCTCCAGGCCCGGGTCGGCACCAAGGAGCGCGAGCTACTCGGGCCGATTCAGGAGCGCCTCAAGTCGATCATCGACGGCGTCAGGGCGGAAGGCAACTACCTGATGATCATCGATCTGTCGAGCGACGCGGCCGCCAGCATCGTGTCCTACGACAAATCGGCCGACATTACGCTTCGAGTCGCCCAACGCCTGGCCCAGGGGCAGTCGAACTAAGGTGCCGGATGCCGCGGTGGCCCTGACCGCGGCGGCCGTAGCAGAGTTGGTTGGCGGCCGCCTCGAGGGGGACGGGTCCGTTGAAGTGCGCGCCGTGGGTCCGCTCGATCGGGCCCACGGCGGCGCGCTTTCGTTCCTGACCTCGGCAAAGTACGCGGACCAGTTCGCGGTTTCCGCCGCGGGTGTCGTGCTGGTGCCGATGGGCTTTCATCCGCCGCCCACCGGCCCCCGGACCCGGATCGCGGTGCCGGATCCTCAACGCGCCATGTCGATCGCAATCCAGGCCCTGTTTCCAGCGCCGGTGCTCGTGCCAGGCGTAGATCCCACCGCCCGCCTCGGCCGGGGTGTCCGGCTGGCTCCGTCGGCTTCCGTGGGCCCCCAGGTCGTCTTAGGCCCCGGGGTCGAGTTAGGGGATGATGTGACGGTCGGGGCTGGGGCGGTGCTGGAAGCCGGCGTGGTCGTCGGCCGCGGTTCGACGATCGGGCCCCGGGTGGTGTGTTATGCCGGCGTGACGCTCGGCAAGCGGGTCGTCGTCAAATCCGGCGCCGTCCTCGGGGGCCCGGGGTTCGGGTTCGTATCCGATCGAACCGGGCACCAACCAATTCCGCACGTCGGCGGATGCCGGATTGGCAACGATGTTCACATCGGGGCCAACAGCTGCATCGACCGGGGCAGCATCGATGACACTGTGATCGGAGACGGCACCAAGATCGACAACCTGGTGCATATCGGGCACAACTCGCATCTCGGGAAGCGGTGCCTGGTCATGGGGGGCGTGGTCGTGGCCGGGAGCGCGCGGATCGGCGACGACGTCATTTTGGCGGGGCACAGTGCCGTGGGTGGGCATTTCTCGGTTGGCGACCGGGCTCGGATTGGCGCCAAGGCCGGGGTGATTTCCGAAGTGCCCGCCGGGGCTGACGTGAGCGGATTTCCGGCTCGCCCGCACCGGGAGTTCCTCCGGGCCCAGGCCGCGTTGTACCGCCTAGCGCCGATTATCGATGACCTCGAAACCCTTGTGCACGATCGGTCCTGAGACCATGTCCAGACGAACGCTCGCGGCCCCGATCGGAGTGGCCGGTACCGGCCTCCACACCGGCGCCGTCACGTCGGTGCGGTGTCTCCCGGCCGGATCGGGAACCGGGATTCGGTTTCGCCGGGTTGATCTCGAAGGGCAGCCGGAGTTTCCCGCCCAAGTCGACCAGGTTGAGGCGACCGAGCGGCGGACCGCGATCGGCCATGGCGATCAGACGGTCCATACGGTCGAGCATTTGTTGGCGGCCGTGGCCGCCCTCGAGATCGATGATCTCGTGGTCGAAATCAATGGACCGGAGGCCCCGATCCTCGACGGCTCGTTTGCCCCGTTTCTGGCGGCCCTCGAAGCCGGTGGAGTGGTTGAGCAGCCGGGCAGTCCGACGTCGTTCACGATTGCGGCCCCGTTTACGCTGACCGTCGGCGACGCTAACTACGTCGTCGCCCCGGCCAAGGGACTTCGGATCACCGCCACGATCGAATGGGCCCATCCGTCGATCGGCCGGCAGACCGGTTCCTACGATGTCACGGCCGACTCATTTCGGCGCGACGTGGCCCCGGCCCGAACCTTTGGGTTCGCGCACGAGGTCGAGGGGTTGCGGGCGAAAGGGCTGCTCAAGGGCGGCTCAATCGAGTCCGCGGTCGTGCTGTCGGACGAGGGCGTCGTGAACGGCCCCCTTCGGTGGCCGGATGAGTTTGTCCGCCACAAGATCGGCGATATCATCGGCGACCTCGCGCTGGCCGGGGGCCGGGTTCGCGCCCACGTCATCGCCACGAGGCCCAGTCACGAGGGCAATGTGGCGTTGGCCAAACTCCTGGTCCGCACCTCGGCGCAGGACGGGGGACGGGTCCTCGACATCAGCCGGATTCTGGCGGTCATTCCCCACCGGTATCCATTCCTGCTCGTCGACCGGATCCTCGAGATCGAGCCGAAGAAGCGAGTCGTCGGGCTCAAGAACGTCACCATCAACGAGCCGTTTTTCCAGGGGCATTTTCCCGGCCACCCGGTCATGCCCGGCGTCCTGATCGTCGAGTCGATGGCCCAGGTCGGCGGCATGCTGTTGATGGATGAACTCGACGCGCCTGGCGAGAAGGTCGTCTACTTCATGACCCTCGACAACATCAAGTTCCGCCGCCCGGTCATGCCGGGCGATCAGATCCGGCAGGAAGTCGAGATGGTCCAGCTTCGGGGCCGGACCTGCCGTCTCAAGGGCGTTGCCTACGTCGACGGCAAGGTGGTCTGCGAGGCTGAGATGATGGCGATGGTGGTCGACAAATGACGATCGCCCCGGTCGCGACCACTATTCATTCGACCGCGCTGGTCGATCCCACCGCGGTCCTCGGTGAGGGCGTGGAGATCGGCCCGTTCGCGATCGTCGGACCGAACGTGACGATCGGCGATCGGTGTCAGATCGGTGCCCGAGCCACCCTGGAGCGGAACGTCCGCCTGGCAAGTGGTGTCGTGGTCGGCTCCGGCTCGATCGTCGGCGGCGATCCGCAAGATCTCAAGTACAAAGGGGAGGAGACCTGGGTCGAGATCGGCGCGGACACGGTCATTCGCGAATACTCGACCATCAATCGGGGCACCACCGCTTCGGGAGCGACGACGGTCGGTGCCCGGTGCTTCATCATGAGCTACGTCCATCTGGCCCATGATTGTCATGTCGGTCATCAAGTGATCATTGCCAATGGGACGCAGTTGGCCGGCCATGTCACCATCAACGATCAGGCGATCGTCTCGGGGCTCGTCGCCATTCACCAGTTCGTCACCATCGGCGCCCTGGCGTTTGTTGGCGGCTGCTCCCGGGTCAACCAGGACATTCCGCCGTTCGTCAAGGCGGTCGGCAACCCGGTCGAGTTGTATGGGCTCAACAGCGTCGGGCTCCAGCGGGCCGGCCTGTCGGAAGACACGGTCCGGGCCCTGAAGCGCGTCTACCGGCTGTTCTTCAATTCGGATCTCAACCTCTCCCAGGCCGCCGACCGGGTTCGGGCCGAGGTGCCCGAGCTTGCGGAGGTGCGCCAGTTCCTCGATTTCGTCGGGCGTTCCAATCGGGGCATTCCCTCCTGACATGACCCGGATCCCGGTTGGCGTCATCGGGGTCGGAGCGTTAGGCCGCCATCATGCCAGGCATCTGGCCGCTTCGAATGCCGCCCGGCTCGTGGGCGTCCATGATCTCGACCACGACCGGGGCCGGGCCGTCGCGGACGGCGTGGGGACCCGCTTCTACGCCGATCTCGACGAATTGCTCGGCGCCGTCGAGGCCGTCACCATCGCGGTCCCGACGCCGGTTCATGCGGCCGTCGGTCTCCAGGCCCTCGACCGGGGCCGGGCGGTGCTGATGGAAAAGCCGCTCGCGGTGTCGATCGCCGAAGCCGACGCCCTGATCGCCGCGGCGGCCCAGAGCGGCGTGCCACTGGTGGTCGACCACATCGAACGATTCAACCGGGCCGTCCGGGCCGCCGGCGCCTTTCTCGGTGAGATCAAGTATTTCGAAAGCACCCGGTTGGCGCCCTTTCAGCCCCGGGGAACTGATGTCGCCGTGATCCTCGACCTGATGATTCATGATCTGGACTTGGTGCTCCATCTGACCCGCGGCGACGCGGTGGCCGATGTTCGGGCCAGCGGCGTCGCGGTGCTGACGCCGCATGTCGACGTCGCCAATGCCCGGGTCGAGTTCGCGGGCGGCGGGGTGGCGAACATCACGGCGTCGCGGGTGGCCCGGGACCGGGTCCGAAAGCTCCGCCTGTTCCAGTCGAACGGCTACCTCTCGCTCGATCTGGCGGCCGGAACCGGGGTTTTCATGCGCCTGCGGCGGGATCGCCCCGCCGGCCAGGCCGTCAACCTCGAAGAAGTGGTGGAGGTGGTCCAGCTCGAGGCGCCCGAGGGCGACGCGTTAGGCGCCGAGCTGGAAAGCTTCGTCCGGTTCCTGCGGGGCGATCCGGATCTGGTCGTGACCGGCGTCGAGGGGCGGGCGGCGCTGGCCCTGGCCCTCCGGGTCAGTGACGCGGTCACCCGCCGGTGACCGGGCGGATTTTCGTGTCCGCGGGGGAGCCGTCCGGCGACCTCCACGGAGCCCCGGTGGTGCGGGCGCTGCGGCGCCGGTTTCCCGGCGCCACGATCGAAGGATTTGGGGGTGCCCGAATGGCCGAGGCGGGCGCGACCATTCTGTGGCCGATGGATCGATATACCGTCATTGGTTTCGTGGAGATTCTCGCCAAGATCCCGGCCCACATCAGCCTCCTGCGAGCCATGGCGCGGCGGTTTCGGTCGGAACGCTACGCCCTCGTTGTCCTGATCGACTATCCGGGATTTCACCTCCGGGTGGCCGAAGCGGCCAAGGCGGCCGGCGTCCCGGTCCTCTACTACGTCGCCCCGCAACTGTGGGCCTGGCGCCCCGAACGGGCCCGCCGGTTTCGAAAAGCGGTTGACCGGTTCGCCGTAATCTTTCCGTTCGAGGCGCCGTTTTTTCGGGGATTGGGGCTTGACGCGGAGTACGTTGGTCACCCGCTGGTCGAAGCCGGAGCCCGGCCGAGCCGGGCCGCGGCCCGTGCGGCGTTAGGCATCGCGCCGGATGCCCGGGTCATCGGCTTGTTCCCGGGGAGCCGTCCCCAAGAGATCGGCCGCCACTGGGCCCCGTTTCGGGACGCCGCCCGGTCGCTGATCGGGGCGGGGCACGCCGACGTGGGTCTGGTGGCGGCCATCCCACAGGGCGCCTATCCGGATCCCGGCAGCCTGGTCCTGGCCCGGACCGACCCGGCGACCGTCTTGGCCGCCGTCGATGCGGTGATCGCCAAGTCGGGGACCACGACACTGGAGGCCGCCCTCGCCGATACCCCGATGGTGGTAGCGTATCGGGTCCACCGGCTGACCGGCTGGTTTGCCCGCCGGCTGATCCGGGTTCGGTGGATCAGTCTCGTCAACCTGATCGCCGAAGCGCCGGTGGTCGAGGAACTGGTCCAGGACGAGGTCACGGCTGAACGGCTGGCCCAGTCGGTTCGGCCGTTGCTCGACCGGGAGCACCCCACGACCCGGGCCCAGCTCGCGGGGCTGGCCCGAGTCCGGGAACTGCTCGGCACCAGCGGGGCTGCCGAGCGGGTGGCCGCCATGGCCGGCGCCCTGATCGGATGAAATGGCCGGTCTCGCCGGAGACCACCGCCACCGTAGCGGGCACGGTCGTCTCGGCATTGGCGCGCACCTGGCGGACCGACGTGGCCGGCGAGGAGCACTACCGTTCGGCTCGGGCTACCCAGGGATTTCTCTTCCTGCTCTGGCATGAGGCGCTCCTTCCCTTGTTGTGGCACCATCGGCGGCAAGGGGTTGCGATCGTGGTCAGTGAGGCTCAGGATGGCCGTTATTTGGCGGCCTATGCCGAGCGGCTCGGCTACGGGTGCCTTTCCGGATCCAGCACCCGAGGAGGGGCCCGGGCGCTCTTAGGGGCCGTTCGGGCGCTCGGGGCGGGTACCGCGGTCGCGTTCACACCGGACGGACCGCGGGGCCCCCGCCGGGTCGTCAAGGTCGGTATCTTGGCGGCCGCGGCGCGCTCCGGTGCCTGGATCCTCCCGATTCACGCCGAGGCGAAATCGGCCTGGCGGCTCCGGTCATGGGATCGGCTGATGGTGCCCAAGCCGTTTTCCCGGGTTCGGATCGGTTACGGCCCGCCGTTCCAGGTCGGGGCGGACGATGATCTGGCGGCAGCGGCCCACCACGCGGCCCGATGTCTTACCACGGTGGAACAGGAGATCGCATGGCGGGACGGCGGGGCGACGGACACCGACTGATTCGCTGGCTTTGGACGAGCCGGCGGATCGATGCGAAACTCGCGCGCGCCGGTTTGGCGCCGCTATCCGGTGCGTGGCGCTCGGTCGTTGCACTTCGGAACACCGCATTCGACCGCGGGTGGCTTTCGGTCCACGATCTACCGGTCCCGGCGGTGGCGGTCGGCAATCTCACGGTCGGTGGATCGGGCAAGACCCCGATCGCGGGCTGGATCGCGAAGCATTACTTGGCCCAGGGCGTAACGCCGGGAATTCTGCTCCGGGGGTACGGGCGAGACGAAGTGCTGCTCCACGAACACAACGTTCCCGGCGCGGTGGTGGTCGCGAATCCCGACCGGGTTGCGGGTGCGGAACTGGCCGTGGCCCGGGGCGCCCGCGTTTTGGTGCTCGACGATGGATTCCAGCGCCGGGATGTCCGTCGGGACTTGAACCTCCTGTTGGTGGCGGCTGAGTCGGTCCGCGCGGTCCGCTGGTGCTTGCCGGCCGGCCCGTGGCGGGAGCCGCTCGCCTCGGCCCATCGTGCCGGCGCGCTGATCGTGACCCGGAAGCGGGCCGACGCGGCGACCGCCATGGCGGTCGCCCGGGATCTCACGCCCGTGATCGACGGGCCGGTGGCCGTCGTTCATCTCGGGATTCGGCGCTACGTCGGGATGTTGAGCGGCACGGCCCATCCGGCCGAGACGCTGTCGGGTCTGCGCGTGGTCGCCGCCTCGGCGATCGCCGATCCGGAGGCGTTTATTGCCCAGACCAAGGCCACCGGCGCCCACGTGCAAGCGGCGACCTGGCGCGATCACCACGACTTTCGAGACGAGGACGTGGCCTGGTTGGCCCGGGCGGCCCGCAAATCGGATTTCGTCGTGCTGACCGAGAAGGATGCCGTCAAGCTCCGGGACCGGTGGCCGGCCAGCATTCCGGAACCGCTGGTGGCCGAACTGGTGGTGAATTGGGAAGCCGGGGAAGCCGAGATCGTGGCTCGGCTCGACCGTCTGCCCGGTCGCGGGTAACCGTAGTAACTTTACCAAAACAGGAGCGTTCGATGACAGCCGCCAGCGGCAGTATCCGGCCGGAGCGAGATACCCATCTTGGAGGAGAGAATCCCTTCGAGTCGATGATGGCGCGGTTCGACATCGCCGCCAAGAAGCTCAACCTCGAGCACAACGTGTACAGCGTGCTCCGTCACCCCGAAAAGCAGCTGATTGTCGCCTGCCCGATCCTTCGGGACAACGGCCAGGTCGAGGTCTTTACCGGCTACCGGGTGCTCTACAACACCGCGCGCGGGCCGGCCAAGGGCGGGATTCGATTCGATATGGGCGTGACCCTCGACGAGGTCAAGGCGCTGGCGGCGTGGATGACCTGGAAATGCGCGGTAGTCAACTTGCCGTTCGGCGGGGCCAAGGGCGGCATTCTGTGCGATCCGTCGACCATGTCGATGGTCGAGCTCGAGCGGCTGACTCGGCGCTACACCTCGGCGATTATCGATTTCCTCGGACCCGATTCGGACGTCCCGGCGCCGGACGTGAACACCAACGAGCGGATGATGGCGTGGATCATGGATACCTACTCCATGCACAAACGCCACACGGTGACGGCGGTGGTCACCGGCAAACCGGTGGAAATGGGCGGATCGTTAGGCCGGCGCGAGGCGACCGGCCGGGGCTGCATGCTAGTGACCCGTGAAGCCTTGAAACGCCTCAACATGCCGATCGACCGCACCACCCGGGTCGCGGTGCAGGGATTCGGGAACGTCGGGTCGATCAGCGCCAAGCTGATGCAGGACCTCGGCCTTCGGATCATCGCGGTGAGCGACAAGGATGGCGGGCTCTACAACAAAGACGGATTCGACGTCAACACCTTAATCGCCCACGTGAAAGAACACCGGTCCCTGAAGACCTATCCGGGCGCCGATCGGATCACCAACGAGGAGCTCTTGACGCTCGATTGCGAGGTCCTGGTTCCGGCGGCGCTCGAAAACGTGATTACCGATGACAACGCCGGCCAGATCAAGGCCAAGATCATCTGCGAAGGGGCCAACGGCCCGACTTCCGCGACCGCCGACCAGACGTTGCAGGACAAGGGGATCCTGGTGATTCCGGACATCCTCGCCAATGCCGGCGGGGTCACGGTGAGCTACTTCGAGTGGGTCCAGGATCGGGGCGGCTACTTCTGGGACGAAGAGACGGTCAACACTCGCCTGGAACGGATCATGGTCGAGTCGTTCAACGAGGTGGCGGGCATGGCCGCGCGCCACGGGGTCAGCATGCGGATTGCCGCGTACATGGTGGCGATCGACCGCGTCGCCACGGTCCACCGGCTCCGCGGCATGTATGCCTAGTCGCCGGGCGCCGTGGTCACCACCCTGATCGCGGTCGGGAAGCTGCGGTCCACGTTTCAGGAGGCGTGCGACGAGTATCTCGCGCGCCTTCGTCGCTATGACGAGATGGTTCAGTGCGAAGTGCGGGAGGCCCCGGCCAGCGCGTCGCCCCTGGAGCAGCGACGGACCGAGGCGAAGCGGCTCCTCGACAAAGTCCCCGAGCGGGCCGTCGTGATCGCCCTCGACCGGACCGGCACCGGATGGACCAGCGAGGCGTTGGCCAGCCATCTCGGCCGATGGCGCGAGAGTGGCCGCCCGCTGGCGTTGCTGATTGGCGGGTCGACCGGACTCGACGGGTCGGTCCTGGCCCGGGCCGATCACCGATGGAGCCTCGGGCCGCTCACCCTACCGCACCAGCTGGCCCGGGTCGTGGTGCTGGAACAATGGTATCGCGCCTGGACGATTCTCCGTGGCGAACCGTATCACAAGTAGATCGGACCCGATGGGCGATTGGTTTCAGGAATGGTTTGGTGAGGAATATCTCCAGCTCTATCCCCATCGGGACGGATCCGATGCGGAGGGCATGGTCGCCCTGATTGAGCGGACCCTCCCCGGCCTGGCCTATGACCGAGTGCTCGATGTCTGTTGCGGGGCCGGCCGCCACGCGCTCGCGTTTCGGGACCGCGGTTTCCAGCCGATCGGGGTCGATTTGTCGGCCCACCTGCTTGAGCGGGCTCGGGAAGTGGCGCACGTTCCCCTGGTGCGGGCGGATGTGCGGGCGCTTCCGTTTCGGCCTCGTTCGGTCGACCTCGTCGTCAATCTGTTCACGAGTTTTGGCTACTTCGAGCATGACCATGAGCATCTCGCCGCCCTCGGCCAGATGCTCGGGCCGGTGCGGCCGGGCGGGTGGTTCGTGATCGACTACTTCAACGCCTCGCAGGTGGCCGCCACGCTCGTGGCTCGGGAAGAAACCACGCTTGGCGACACGCCGGTGGTCATCGAGCGGTGGCTCCAAGACGACGGCCGGTTCGTGCTCAAGACGATTACCACGCCGGACGGGCGCCAGTTCCTCGAACGGGTGCGGCTCTACTCGCGAGAGACCTTGGTCGCGATGATCGCCGAGGCGGGGGGCCGGGTTCGCCATCAGTTCGGGACCTACGACGGGTTGCCTGCCGGGCCCGACGCCCCCCGGGTCATCCTCTTCGCCGAGGCAGGCTGAGATGTTGAGCTACTTCGATACGCCCCTCGGGCCTCGTCCGGAATGGCCGGTGTCGCGGCCCGGCGGGTTCGCTGCGGAGCTTCTGCCGGCTGTTCTCGGCGGGACCGAGGACGTTCGCGCCAAGCTCCGGCGCCCTGATGTCCTCGCCATCACGACCGGGCAACAGCCGGGGCTGTTCACCGGCCCGCTCTACACGATTCACAAGGCGCTCTCGGCCCGCGCCCTGGCGTCACTCCTCGAGCGGCGATGGCAGCGGCCGGTCGTGCCGATATTTTGGCTGGCCGGGGATGACCACGACTACCCCGAAGCGGCGGCGGCCCATTGGCTGGGCCCGGACGGGGCCTTGATGTCGGTGGCCCTCGAGCCGCGGCCAGTGGCAGCACCTCAGCGCCCGATGTCTCGCGAGCCGGTCCCGGCCCGCGCGGTCGAACTCCTGGCCGAGTTGGTGACGGCGCTCCCGGACGGGCCCGCTCGCGACCAGACCATCGACTGGCTTGGCCGGCACTATCGGACCGATGCGAGCCTGGCCCAGGCGTTCGGCGGGGCCTTGGCCGAAGTGCTCGGTCCTCTCGGAATCCTCTGCTTTGACGCGACCGCGCCCGCGGCCAAGGCCGCCGCCGCGCCGACGATCCTCGCGGCGGCTCGACGGGCGGGAGAACTCGACCGGCTTTTGGTTACCCGGGCCGCGGATCTCGAGGCAGCCGGGCAGAGCCCCGGCGTCAAAGTGGGCGACGGCGCCACCCTGGCGTTCCTGGACGGTCCGGGGGGCCGGGACCGATTGGTCCTCGACCCGGCCGGGTATCGAACCCGGCGGGGCGGAGAACCGATCTCGGACCCGGAGCTCGCCCGCATCGCTCGCCAGGAGCCGGCCCGGTTGTCGCCTAACGTTCTGCTCCGGCCAGTGATCGAAAGCGCCCTGCTGCCGACGGTCGGGTACGTCGCCGGGCCCGGCGAGCTCCGGTATCTCGCGCTGGCCGAGGCGCTCTATCAGTCGCTGGGCGTGGTGCGGCAACTAGCGGTGCCTCGATGGTCCGGGGTTGTGGTCGAACCGCGAGTGACTCGGAGCCTCGAGAAATTCGGCGCCACGATGGCGGAGCTGTTCGACGGTCCGGCTCAGGTCGAGCAGCGGGTCCTCCACGGGCTGGTGCCGCCGGACTTTGACCCGGCTTTTGCCGAGGCCCGGCAACGGATCGAGGCCGGCTACGATCGGATCATGACCGTGGCCAAGGCCATCGATCCGACCCTCGAGAAGCCGGCGGCCGCCACCCGGGGCGGCGCGCTCACCGGTCTCGGCGACCTCGAGAAACGGCTGCTCCAGGCTCAAAAGCGCCGGCAGGGCGAGGTGATGGCGCAACTCGACCGGGCCCGTACCGCGATCCGCCCTGGAGGAGATCCCCAGGAGCGGGTCCTTGGCCTGCCGGCCCTGGCCGGCCGGTATGGCATCGGATTCCTGAGCGAGCTGGCCGATCACATCGATGCCTGGTACCGGCGCGCCCTTGAAGGTGGCGCGCCCACCGCCTAGACTCGAACCCATGGCGTTCCTTGGCCTCATCATTCTCGCGGCGCTCCTGATTCCGGTGGCGGTGGTCTTGGTCGATACCCCGATCGGCAAGGCGCTGGCCCGGCGGCTCGAAGGGCCGAACTACACCCCGCCGGAGTTGGCCGCCTTAGCCAAGCGGGTCGAAGGGCTCGAAACGGAACTCGATGATCTCGGCCGCTCGGTCGCGGCCCTCCGGGATGAGAATCAGTTCCTTCAAAAACTCCTCGAGGACGCGCCGAACCGGCCCACCCTGCCACCCCGCACCGGCCCCTGACGGCCCCCCGCCGCGGTGCCGCGGCGCTGGTGGCGGCCGGGATTTTCGCGAGCCGGGTCGTCGGCTTGGTGCGCCAGCGGGTCTTGAGTCACTACCTGGGCCAGGGCGCGGTCGCCGACGCCTTCAACGCGGCGTTCCGAATTCCCAATTTTCTTCAGAACCTCTTCGGCGAAGGGGCGCTCTCGGCGTCGTTCATTCCCGAGTACGTGCGGCTTCGGTCATCGGGCGACGAGGAAGGCGCCCGGCGGCTGGCCGGGGCAGTGGCCGGGTTGTTAGGCACGGTCGTGCTGGCCGTCGTGGCGATCGGGGTTACCGGGGCCCCGTGGCTGGTGGACGTGCTGGCCTTGGGATTTTCCGATGCGACCCGCGACCTGACCGTCCAGCTGGTGCGGATTCTCTTTCCCGGAGTCGGCCTGCTGGTGCTGTCGGCGTGGTGTCTGGGCATTCTCAACAGTCATCACCGATTCTTCCTTTCTTATGCCGCTCCCGTGGTGTGGAGCCTGGCCATCATCGGCATGGCATTGGCTGCGGCCGACGGCGCGCCCGAGCGATTGGTGGTCTGGGCCGCGTGGGGCGCGGTGATCGGGAGCGCCCTGCAACTGGTGGTGCAATTGCCCGCGGCGCTCAAGCTGGCCGGCCGGATTCGTCCGAGTGTCGACCGGACGGCGCCATCGGTCCGTCGGGTGATCGGGAACTTCGGTCCCGCGTTTCTCAGTCGCGGCGTCGGCCAGATCAGCGCCTACTTCGATACCATCGTCGCCAGCCTCTTACCCGCGGGCGGGCTGACCGCCCTCACCAATGCCCAGGCGCTGTACACGCTCCCGATCAGCTTGTTCGGGATGTCGGTGGCGGCCTCGGAGCTGCCGGCCATGGCGGCGGTGGCCGGGTCGCCGGCACCCACCGAGGCGCTCCGAGCCCGGATCAGGGCCGGCACCGACCAGGTCGCGTTCTTCGTCATCCCAACCGTATTCGCGTTTCTTTTTCTCGGCCAATTCGTGGCGGGCCTAGTCTTTCAATCGGGACGATTCGGCGCCACCGATGCCCGCTGGGTCTGGGGTACCCTGGCCGCTACGTCGCTCGGCCTCCTGCCGCAGGCCTCGGGCCGGATCCTGAGCTCGGCGCACTATGCGTTAGGCGACACCCGCCGCCCGCTCCGGTTTGCGGCCATCCGGCTGACCGTGGGGGTGGTGATCGGCTACCTGGCCTCCCAGTTCGGTCCCGGGCTGGTCGGCATCGATGCCCGGTGGGGTACTGCCGGCCTCGGGTTGGCCACGGCGATCGGCGGGACCCTCGAGTTCGTTCTGCTCCGCCGGTCGATGGCGGCCCAAGTCGGATCCTTAGCCGTCGACCGGATCCTGCATGCCAAGCTCTGGGCTGCCGGGCTTCTCGCCAGTGCGGTGGCCTGGCTCGTGGCCGTGATGCTCCCGGTGCTCGGGCCCTTGGGGGCGGGGAGCGTCGTGTTAGGCGTTTTTGGCCTGACCTATCTCGCCCTGACCATGGCCTTCGGGGTAGGGCGGGTTCGGGACCTCGCGGCCCGGTTCCGCCGATGACCGCGCCGGACAGCCTCCTTGAGCGGAAGCTCGACACGCTGCCCGACGGACCCGGCGTCTACCTCTGGAAGGACCGCTCGGGCCAGGTCCTCTACGTCGGAAAAGCCAAGAATCTGCGGAGCCGGGTCCGGAGCTACTTCACGTCCGACCACTCGGCCAGCCCCAAGAACCAACTCCTGGTTCGCCAGATCGCCGACGTCGAAACGATCGTGGTCGCGAGCGAAACCCAGTCGTTGCTGCTCGAGAACAATCTGATCAAGGAGCACCTCCCTCGATTCAACGTTCGGCTCAAGGACGACAAGAGTTACCCGTCCATCGCGGTCACGATGAAGGAGCCGTTTCCGAGGGTCCTGGTCACCCGGCGCCGAGATCTGCCGGGGGCCCGCTACTTCGGTCCCTATACCGACGTCGCCGACATGCGGCGGAGCCTGGCCCTGATTCGGCGGATCTTCACGGTCAGAACCTGCAGCGACGACCTCCCGGCCACCCGTCGGGAGCGGCCCTGCCTCGACTATCACATCGGCCGCTGCAAGGCGCCCTGTGTCGGGTGGCAGGACCAAGCCGACTACCGAGCCATGATCGACGAGGTCGTCCGGTTTCTCGAGGGCAAAACCGGCGACGTCCGGTCGAGGCTCCGCGATATGATGGCGGCCGCCAGCACCCGAGAAGACTTCGAGCGGGCCCGCGACCTTCGCGATGCCTTGAAATGGCTCGAGCAGGTCGATGCGCCCCCGGCCGTCGATCTCCTGGCCGGTGGCGACGCCGATGTGGTGGGCTACGCCCGGGACGGTGACGATGCCGTGTGCGTCTTGCTCAAAGTTCGGGACGGCCGCCTGATCGCCCGGGACCATCGGATCCTCGACAATCTAGACGAAGTCGCGGATGGCACCGTGCTGGAGCATTTCCTGATTCGGTATTACCTGCTGGCCGGTGAGCGGAGCCGGCGGGTGCTGATGCCGTTTCCGCCGGCCGACGACGAGGCGGTGCAAGCGGTGTTCACGGAGTCGGATTTCACCACGCCGAGCCGCGGCACCGGCAAACGGTGGCTCGACCTCGCCGATCAGAATGCCCAGCATTTGCTCGAGAGCCTCAAGCTCGAGTCATTCGAAACCGATGAACGGTCCGACGACCCGGTCTACGCCTTGGGGCGGGCGTTAGGCATGGCGACGGTGCCCCGGACCTTGATTTGCGTCGACATCTCGACCAACCAGGGCCGGGATACCGTCGGCTCGCTGGTCTGGTTCGAGGCCGGCCGCCCCAAGAAGGCGGAGTATCGCAAGTTCAAAATCACGGGGCCGGGCCAGCAAGACGACTTTGCCGCCATTCATGAGGTGGTCACCCGCTATTTCCGCCGCCGCCTGGACGAGCAGAAGCCGCTCCCCGACTTGGTCGTGATCGACGGGGGCAAGGGACAACTCAGCTCGGCACTCGACGCCCTGATCGGCGTCGGTCTCGCGACGATCCCGTTGATCGGGCTCGCCAAGAAGGAAGAAGAGATCTTCCTGCCGGGCGAATCCGACTCGCTCCGCCTTTCCCGGCGAAGCGCCGGCCTCAAGTTGCTTCAGCGAGCGCGGGACGAAGCCCACCGCTTTGGGCTGACCTACAATCGGAAACGCCGGACCGAGCGCACTATCACGTCGGCCCTGCTCACGATCCCCGGTGTCGGGCCGCACCGCCGGCGGGCGCTGATCGAGCGGTTCGGGAGCCTGGCCGGGGTCAAGTCGGCGAATGGCGCCGAGATCGCGGGTCTGCCGGGGTTCTCCGACAAGCTGGCCGAACGTATTCTGGAACATCTCAAGACGACCTGAATCAGGGGCTCTCCCATGCTGGATTGGCATCTCGAATGTTCCAAGTGCGGCGTCACCCGCGGTCCCGATGGCCTGCCCACCGTGTGCGAGGCCTGCGGTAAGCCCTGGCTAGTACGCTATCCGCTCAGAAAGACCAGTCTGACCGAGCGGGATCGACCCGCCGGCGGGCGCGGGATGTGGCGGTTCCAGGCCCTTCTGCCGGTGGCCGAGGGCGAAGTCCCTCTCACCTTGGGAGAGGGCGACACCCCGATGCTGCGGGCCGACCGGCTCGAGCGGGATCTCGGTTTCGGCAACCTCTGGGTCAAAGACGAAGGCACCAACCCAACCGGCTCCTTTAAGGCCAGGGGCCTCTGTGCCGCCCTCCACCGGGCCTCCGCGGCAGGCGCCTCGAGCTTTACCCTGCCCACGGCCGGAAACGCCGGCGTGGCGGCGGCCGCCTACGGCGCGAGGGCTCGGGTCACCGTCCGGGTTTACGCCCCGAAAACGACTCCAACCCCGATCCTAAACCAGATCCGAGCCTTCGGGGCCGACCTCCATCTGCTCGACGGTCACATCGGTGATTGCGGCAAGGCCAGCCGGGCCTTCGCGGCCGAGTCGGGAGCGCTCGATCTGTCAACGCTTCGGGAGCCGTACCGGATCGAGGGCAAGAAGACTATGGGCCTGGAACTCTCCGAGCAGTTCGGCTGGAAGTTGCCGGATGTCATCATCTATCCGACCGGCGGTGGGACCGGACTCATCGGCATGTGGAAAGTTTTCCAAGAGATGACGGCCCTGGGTTGGGTGACCGGGAAATTGCCGCGGATGTTCACGGTCCAATCCGATGGCTGTGCCCCCGTCGTGCGTGCCTTCCAGAGTGGGGCGGACGAATGCGTGGCGTGGGACAACCCCTGGACGGTTGCGAGCGGCCTCCGGGTCCCCGGCCCGTTGGGCGACCGCCTGATGCTGGAGGCCCTCCGCCAAAGCGGCGGCGGGGCGGTGGCCGTGACCGACGAGGAACTCGAACGGGAGGCGGCCCGGGGCTCAGCCCGGGAAGGAATCGACTTCTCCCCCGAGGGCGGCGCCGCCCTCGCCGCCGCCATCCTTCTCAAGGAAACCAAAGTCATCTCCCCCCACGACCAAATCCTCCTCTTCAACACCGGCGCCGGCTGGCTCTACCGCTAGCCTCCCAGCCCCCCCCGCCGAGTGCCGAGTGCCGAGCGCCGAGCGCCGAGCCAGAGTTGCCGAGAGCCCGATCGGGGGCGATATTTCTAAGTCTATGTCGTCTCGCCGTTTCGCCCTAATCGACCCGGCCGCGGGGATCAGCGGCGATATGCTGCTTGGCGCCTTGATCGATCTCGGCGCGCCGCCGGCTTGGCTGCGAGCGTTGCCGGCCCGGCTCGGCGCGCCGCAGGTCGCGATCGACATCGCCGATGTGATGCGATGCGGGATGCGGTCCACCAAGGTGACGGTGACGGTCGATGGTGCAAGCGAGGGACCCGGAGACGTCATCCAGGGACACCACCATCACGGGGCTCACGATCATCACCACGACGGCGGCACCTCACACTCGACCGGTCCTCACGCTCACCGCCACGTTGGCCAGCTGCTCAACATGATTGCCGCAGCCGAGCTCTCTCCCTGGACCAAGGAGCGGGCCAGTCAGGCGTTTCGCCTCGTGGCCGAAGCGGAAGGGAAGATCCACGGGGTTCCCCCCGAGTCGGTCGCTCTCCATGAAGTCGGCGCCTTGGATGCGCTCATCGACATCGTCGGGGCGGTCGAAGGATTCGAGCAACTCGGGATCACTGACATCCGGACCCGGCCAGTCGCGTTAGGCTCCGGATGGGTTCGGGCGGCCCATGGCCTGATGCCGGTGCCGGCCCCCGCAACCGCGCTCCTCGTCGAGGGGCTCGCGATTGCGGCCGACGGGCCGATTGTCGGCGAGGCGACGACGCCCACGGGTGCGGCGCTGTTGCGAGCGCTGACCAGCCCCTCGGCGCCGATGGGCGAATGGTCGGCGGTTCGCACCGGATGGGGAGCCGGCGGTCGGGATCCCGCGAACTACGCCAACACCCTCCGCGTCGTCATCGGCCAAGAGATCGGCCGGCTGCCGGAAGCGGTCACGATCGTCGCCACCGACCTCGATGATTTGAGCCCCGAATACCTCGAGCCGCTTCGCGCGGCGCTGGTGGGGGCCGGGGCCCTCGATGTGCAAAGTTGGCCGATCCAGATGAAGAAGGGTCGGACCGGGTTTCGGGTGGAGGCGCTGGTGCCGCCCGATCGGATCGGATCGGTGACCAACGCATTCTTCACGCACAGCACCACGGCCGGCGTTCGTCGCTGGGTGGCGGAGCGCTCGACATTGCCCAGAGATCATTGGGTGTTGCGGGACGATGACGGCCACCAGTTCCGGATCAAGACGACCCACGGCCCCGAGGGGCGGCACGTCAAGCCGGAGTTCGACGACGTCCTGGCCGCCGCCGAGCGCACCGGCCAGCCCGCGCACCACCTATTTCGGATGATTCAAGCCCAGGCCCTCCGCGCGGAGGAGTCTGCATCAGCCACCACCAAGGAGTCGATACGATGAAGCGCATTTGGTCTGGGGTACTCGCGACCGCCATCG
>JAYTTT010000364.1:0-5195 GCA_043744895.1 Gemmatimonadota bacterium
AACATCGTAACACCGCCGGCGACGAGCACGACGAATCCCAGGTATGCTCGGAGAACGCGAAGAACGGGGCGCAAATGTAGCTCGGTCAGGGTGCCTAACTAATATTGTACTTCTTGACGGAACGATACTTCAAAACCCTAACTCCAGCCAGGCTCGGCCGCGTTTCGCACTCATCCGCCGCCAGAGTCACCACTCCGCCTCCGGGCCAATCCGTCCGCCGGGCTTCGAACCCCCAGACCGCCTCGATTCAAGACATGGGTGTACAGCATCGTCGTCGAAACATCCCGATGGCCCAAAAGCTCTTGGACCGTTCGAATGTCGTATCCGGCCTCCAAGAGATGGGTTGCAAAGGAGTGCCGTAAGGTGTGACAGGTCGCCCGTTTCGTGAGTCCCGCGCGTCGCACCGCCGCCGTGACCGCCTTCTGCACCACCGTTGGGTGGAGATGGTGACGCCGGCGTTCCACCGTTCCGCGAACCTGATAGGTCCGGGTCGCCGGAAACACCCACTGCCAGGCCCAGTCTCGATCGGCGGTCGGGAGTTTCCGCCCCAACGCCCCCGGCAGCTCCACCGCCCCGGCGCCGACGGCCAAGTCGCGCGCATGCAACGCCTTGACCCGCACCAGATGGGCCTTGAGCGGACCAACCGAGCGAGCCGGAAGGATCGTCACCCGGTCCTTCGCGCCCTTGCCCCGCCGGACGATCACCTCCCCACGAGCAAAGTCGAGGTCCTTGACCCGCAAGCTGAGGCCTTCCTCGAGCCGGAGGCCAGCACCATACAACAGCACCGCCACCAGCCGCGGCACCCCGGAAAGCTCAGCCAGAACCGCCTCGATTTCATCGGGTGCCAGGACCGTCGGCACCCGCTCCGGCTGGCGAGCCCGCACCGCGGCACTGAGATCACCGAGCGGCTGCTTGAGCACCTCGCGATAGAGATAGAGCAAGGCCCCCAAGGCCTGCCCCTGGGTCGAGGCGGCGACCCGACGGGCGACGGCGAGATGCGTCAAGAACTGAGTCACCTCGGGGGCGCCGAGATCGCGAGGGTGACGGATGCCGTGGAACCGAACGAACAGCTTGGTCCACCGGACATAGGCAGCCTCGGTACGCGGGCTATAGTGGGCCATACGTAGCGTGGCACGAAGCTGCGTAAGAAGACGGGGGGCCGGGGCGGGTACTGACGAGTCAGACATCGCCGCAATATCGACGGCCCCCGCACCAGCCCAGTACCCAAGAAAACCGAGCCATACCCCAATTTCCGCGCTACGGGGATCACGGCTCCGCCACGTGCGCCGCCGGCTCCTCCACTCCGCTCGCGGGGTCCTCCACCCGGACCGCCGCCTCCTTCCCTTCGATCGCCGCCTCTTTGCCACGGCTCGGCCCGCTCCTCCGCTCGGCTCACCGCGTCCGCCACCGCGGCTGCCGCCTCCTCCACTGGGTTCGCCAGGGGCGCCACACGGATCGTCGGCTGCTCCACTTCGCTCACCGTGCCCGCCACCCGGGCCGTCGGCTCTTCCCCTTCGCTCACCGGGTCCGCCACCCGGGCCCCCGTGCCCTTCACCTGGCTCATCGACTCCATCACTCGCGCCGACCTGTCGACGATTGAGGCCACCGTGCCCCCCGGCGGGGATGCCGGTTCGATCACTTTGGGTTTCGCCTCCCCCACTTTTGCCGCCGACTCGATCACCCGGCCCGCCGGGTTGATCACCGGCGACATCGAGTCGATTCTCCTCGGTCGCCACGAAATCCCCGATGGTGTCGTGACGGCCGCCGTCACCGCCCATTGATCCTACCATGTTCGCCGTGGCGCCACTGGCCTGATCGTCGCGGTCGCTCTCCCCGTCGACGAGACACCGGGGCCTCGATCGAGCGGGTCCCTTCGTTCGGTCCTCAGTGCGACGCCCTGGTCGCCGCGCTGGTGAGGCATCCTGAAAGGGGCCTGGTATGAAAGCGGTACTGTATGACAAGCTGGGCATGGCGGTGCGGGTCCGAGACTTCGGCCTTGCCAATCCGCCGCCCGATCCGAGCAACGCGGCGGTGTTCGCGCGGTTCGGAGAACTCTTGAGTCGCGCCAGCACCCTGGCGGCTCAAGAACAGGACGGTCGGAGCGGCGCCCGCGCCGCCACCCGGCGGCGAGCCGACCTGCGCGCCGAGATCCACGGCACCTTCCTGCCTCAGTTGATTCGGGTCGGGGCCCTCGCCGCGGAGGACACGCCGGAATTGGGCGGGCGGTTCCGGTTCCCGAAGTCGGGCAGCCGCCACGCCGCCTTCGTCACGGCGGTGCGGTCGATGCTCGAGGTGGCCCGGGCGCACGCCGAGCTGCTCGCGACGCATGGGCTCTCGGGCGGCTTCCTGGAGGATCTGAGCGCGGTGTTTGGTCAGCTCGAACGCATCAACGCGTCGGCCAACGCCCACCGCCGGGCCCATGTCGGCGCCCGGGCCGATCTCGAGGATACGGTCGGCGAGATCATGAAGGTGGTGGGCGTCCTCGATGGGATGAGCCGGTATCGGTTCCGGGACGACCCGGAAAAGACCGCGGCCTGGCACAGCGCCAAGAACGTGGCCGGTCCGTTCCGCGGTAAGCCGGCCGGTCCGGCGGCGGAAGGAGACGCGAAAGCCGCATGACGCCGAGGCCTGAGCGCCCGGCCGTCCCAAGGCACCGGGGCGGCCGGGCCTCGTGGTGCCCCGAAGGAGATCGAGAAACCTTTCTCGCGATGTTCCACACCTCATCAACGGCTGGCGACGAAGGCCGGGTACTTCGGGTACTGACCGGTTCTCGCCGTGGATGACCGGCGACGGCAAAACCAGTCCGCCGCCGGCGTCGTCCTAATGGTATGATGCTCGTCAGCCTTGTGGTTGTGAATCTCCGTGGTGTTGGCCCTCCGGCCGTTGAGATCATCGCCGAGGGGACCGACCAATTCCTCCGCCTCAGCAGTGCGGGCCGAGCTGCCTGGTTCTATCGGCCGGTGGAGTCACTTCCGGCGACGAGATCGAGAGCCGGGTCCGGCGCCCGAACCACCTCACCGGCCCCCGTGCCTAGCGCTGTCATAGCAACCGGAACAACTCCGGGGGGCAGGTTAGCGTCTCTTCCGCTCAGACATTTATGTTTGGAGACGGCCGCCCCGATGCGGTCATCGGGATCGATGCGAGGGGGGGCAACAAGGGTGAGTGGACCTATTTCGTTCTCGGACTCGCCGCCCGGTTCGCCGTTCGGGCACGGCTGCCGTTTTCACCGGCCTTCGAGCTCGACACCGAGGGTCGCCCCGTCATTCGGGAGACGGTCACTTTCTACGGCGACGGCCCGTCGGAGGCGATGTCCCCCACGGTCGACCGGGCCTACCGGCTGGTCGCCACCCGGTTGGTCGATGTCACCAAGGCCCACTGCCCGAGGATTCTCGGCGAGCTGCCGAGGCTGGATGCCGCTCATCGGGCGGCCGCGCGCCTGGCCACCAGCCCCCTGACGGATGAGGTCGCCGAGACCCGAGTCGCCATCACGACGTTCGCGACGCAACAGCTGGTGTGCGGCGACTCGGTCGCTGCCCGGGAGCTGGTGGAGTCCGGGTGGCCGGGACCGGAGGTTGATGGCACCCTACGCCGGGTCGCGAATCGGTTGGGTGCTCGTCCTTCACTCGCGGCGCAGGGCCTCCAGCGGATCGATTCGCAGGGCCCGCCGCAGAGGCCCAACCATCGCGAGGAACGCGGTTCCGGCCAGGATGACGGTCACGGCCGCGAACACGGTTGGGTCGAAGGGGCTCGTCCCGATCAGAAAGCCCGCGATCGCTCGGCCGGCGAATCCCGCCAGGACGAGGCCCACCATCCCGCCGGCCAGAAGGGCTCGGGCCTCATTGGCAACCACCACCCGAACGATCTCCCGGGCCCCGGCGCCTAACGCCCGCCGCACGCCGATCTCGGCGGTTCGTTGCGCCACCAGGTATGAGGTCACGCTGTAGACGCCCATCAAGGCCAGAATCACGGCGATGGCGCCCAGGAGCCCGAACATTTCCGCCAGCAGCCTCGGTTCCCGCCGGGCCCGGGTGACCTGCCAGGCCAGCGACTGGAGCCGAGTAATTGGTTGGCGGGGCGCCACAGCGGCCACGGCCGCGCGGGCCTCCGGTCCCAGTTGGTCGATTCTCCGCTGAGCCCGGACGGCGAAGCTCACCCACCGCGTCGCCAACTGGGAAGTTGCCACGTAGATAGCGGCCGGCGCCTCGTTCAGCACGCCGAACTCGCGAATATTCGCCACCACGCCGACGATGGACCATTCCCTGCCGTTGAACCAAAGCCGGTGGCCGACCGGATCAGCGCCAGGCCAATGGATCGCAGCCAGTCGCTCATTGACCAGCGTCACTCGGGGGGAGCTGAATTGGTCGATCGCAGCGAACCCCCGTCCCCGGGATACCTTGATTCCCAAGGCGGAGAAGTAACCGGCACTGACGCTATGGAGCTGGGCGTAGGGAAGGTCGCGCGCTGAGTCGGCTGCGGGAGCGTCGACGGAATAGGGGGTGCCGCTCGAGCCGTCGAAGGGCAGGGTCGACCCAAAACCGACCGTTTCGACTTTCAGAATGGCGCTGAGCCGTTCGGCCACCTGATCCTGGAACCGGAGGATTGCGGCTGAGTCGGGGTACTCCAGTTCGGAGAGGAAAGTAGTGAAGGTGATCCCTTGGCCGACGTCGACGCCGAGATCGACCCGCGCGGCGTGGTAGTTCCCCTTGACCATGAGGCCGGCGCCCACGAGTAGCACCACGGCCATTGCCAGTTCCGCGGCGACCAACACCGCCCGTGAGCGGCTTCGGGACCGGCCGCTGGTTTCTGAGCGGCCGCCATCGCGGAGCCTGGCGGTGACGTCACCGGCGCTTCGAAGCGCCGGCAACAGACCAACCATCAGCGCGGCGCCGCCGGTGACTAGGAGGGCGACCAGGAAGAGCCGGCCGGACAGCCCAACCGGCGCGAGCCCGCCGAGGTGGTTGGATCCCAGAATCTCCTTGAGCCAGGCGAGCCCCGCGACCGAGAGGCCGATGCCGAGGACTCCTCCGATGCCGGCCAGAACGACGCTCTCGACCAAGAGGAGCCGAATGATCCGGCCCCGTCCGGCGCCGACCGCGGATCGGATCGCGATCTCGCGGGTTCGGCCCGCAGTTCGGGCGAGGAGCAAGTTGGCGACGTTGGCGCACGCGATCAGGAGCACCAGCCAGACGGCGACG
>JAYTTT010000365.1:0-20033 GCA_043744895.1 Gemmatimonadota bacterium
CGACCAGAACCCGATCGCAACATGGTTCAAGCCGAGAACCGTTGCGGTCGCTTGGTTCCGTGACCGCGACAACCTATGGAAACCTCGCCCCGAGAGCCCCGATGATATCCCGCCGTGAAGCGATTCAGGTCCTGGGCGCCGCTGCCGCTGGTCCTCTACCTCCACGGCAGCGGCGGCCTCGGCACCGACAACGCCAAGCAACTCGCCCTCGGCAACGTCTTCGGCACCCGCGTTTGGGCGCTTCCGGAACACCAGACCCGGTTTCCCTGCTACGTCCTCGCGCCGCAAACCGACCGTGGCTGGGCCCGGTACGATGCCCCTCCAGACGGAGGCGCGGCCCAGGTCGTCCCCGGCTTGGGCGATGGAGCCAAGCTGGCAGTCGAGATCATCGACACCCTCCGCCGGGAGTTCGCCGTCGACGAACGGCGGATCTACCTGACGGGACAATCGATGGGGGGAGCGGGGGTATGGAACCTGACCGCACATCGACCCCAGTACTTCGCCGCCGCGGTCAGCTGCTGCGGAAGCGCCACGAAGGATGCCGCGGCCCTCTCCGCGGCCACGCCGCTTTGGAACTTCCATGGTGACGCCGACCAGACCGTTCCGGTGGCCGTGTCCCGCGGCCGGATCGCGGCGCTCAAGACGGCTGGGGCGCGGCCGTCGGTCACCGAATACGCCGGAGTCGGCCACAACGTCTGGGAGTGGGCCTACACCGAGCCGGCGTTGCTCAATTGGGTTTTCGCTCAGCGCCGGCAACCGGCATGAAGCATCGGCTCTGGGCACTGGTCGTCCTAGTATCGTTAGGCAGTCCTACCGCAGAGGCCCTCGTTCAAGGAGGACCCCAAGGGCCGCCGGTCGCCAATTTGCGGATCGAGCGGCGGTTGGTCACGTTTCGCCATCGAATCCAACCGGCCCGTGCTCTCCTTCAATGAGAGCTCCGGGGAGGGGTTTGCATGGCTCCAGGATTCGACCTTCGCGGCGGGGACGCTCGACGTCACGCTGCGCGGCCAAGATGTGCAGGGCCACTCGTTCATCGGCATCGCGTTCGCTGGGCAGGATGACTCCACCTACGAAGCCGTCTATCTCCGCGATAACCGCGGATTCGGTTCATGCGTACCTCAATGGCGGGCGGAACCCGGACCTGTCCGTTGCTCGTCTGACGCCGGGAGTCCGCGGGCGGTTGGGGTACTGGGTCGGCGACGGGTCCGGTGGCTCCTTTCAAAAACTCATTGTCAGTCCAGCGCTTTGACCGTGGTAATCAGTTGCCCGGCATGCCGCGAAGCATGCTCGGCCGCGTGGAAGATGCACCCCATCACAGTGGTTGGAAGCCCCAGGCGGCCAATGGCGCGCGGCTCGGTCAACCGTTCCATCGGCACCGACCTGAACTCCGCGATGGCGGCTTCGACCACTTTTCGAAACCGCTCCGCCAGCGCCCGAGCCGTCGTAGCCGGCTCACCGTCCCGGGACTCGAGGCCGAGCCAAGCACGTTCCGAATCTGAGATCTGGTCGCCCCGCCCATACCCCAACAACCGCTCGGTCGCCCCGATCAGATGCTTGAGGTGAAACCCCGCGGAGGCCGCACCACCAGGCCGTCTCCATAGGTCGTCGGGGCCCATCTCCCCTACCACCCGATCGACGTCCTCGGCTGCTTGCAACAAGGCGTGAGCGGCCGGCTGGAGCAGCGCCGGTACGTCAGCCACTGGCCCTCGGAGCCATACGTCCGGCTGGGTCATGTCGGCACCTCCCCTTGGAGTATGGCGACCAAACGGCTGGCGTCGATGTTCCCTCCGGACACGACACACACCACCTTCCGGCCCTCGACCAGGCCGGACCTCGCCGCGGCCAGCGCCAAACCGCCCGCACCCTCCGCCACGATCCGCGCCCGCTCCGCCATCAGCCGAATCGCCTCGGCAACCGCCGCGACCGACACCGGCACCGAGCCTGCGAGAAGCTCGCGCGCCAGCGGCCACATTTCGTCGAGCACGGCCTTGCCGCCCGATCCATCGATGAAGGTGGGCTGGTAGTCTACCGGCGTCGGTGTGCCGGCGGCCCAGGACGCCGCGAGCGGCGCGGCCGTTTCCGGCTCGACCGCCACGACCCGGGCGCTCGGCACCACCGCCCGAAGCGCAGCGGCGATCCCGCACGACAACCCGCCCCCGCCATAGGGAGCCAGGACCAGATCAACGTCCGGAAGATCCTCCGCGATCTCGAGCCCGATGGTTCCGTTACCTGCGATTACCGCCGGATCGGACACCGGATGAACGAAGAATCCGTTGAGCCCCTCGAACCGCCGTTCGCCCAGTACCCGCCACCACCGGTCGAACGGGACCTTGATGACCGCCGCGCCTAACCGGGCGATCGCCTCGAGCTTGGTAACGGGCGCATGATCGGGCACCACGACGGTACACGGCACGCCGAGAGCCCGGGCGCACCATGCCACGCCTTGGGCCATGTTGCCGGCACTCGCGGTGAAGACGCCGTGGTCGAGCGCCCCAGGCGGAGCCGTGGCCAGCGCGTTGCGGGCCCCCCGAATCTTGAAGGAACCGATCGGCTGCAAGATTTCGAGTTTGAGATAGATCTCCGTCGGCCCATCGTACCAGCGCACCAGGGGCGTGCGGACGGCAAAGCCGGCCAGCCGCTCCCGCGCCGCTCTGATGTCGGCAAGCGTGGGGACCTCCATCGGGCCTACGGCTCGTCCAAGGGAATCGTGACCGACTCCCCGAAGATGTACTTCCCGAACCACCGCCAGTTGTGCCACACGGCCGCCAGTTGCTCCTTCGGCTTGTTGATCACGTGACCGAAGCCGCGATAGACCATCAGTTCCGTGGCCACCCCCTGATCGAGCAACCCCTGGTTCAGCTCGTAGGCATTCTGGATCGGGACTCGCCAGTCGAATTGGCCATGCTGAATCAAGGTCGGCGTCTTGGCCTGCTTGATGGTCGTCATCGGCGAGGTCTTCTGGTAGATCGCCATATCGTCCCACGGTGTGGCCTTGAGATACTGCCGCGTGAACGGATAGATGTCCGTCGAGACGTAATAGGTCACCCAGTTGGAGATCCCGGCGCCAACCGAAATCGCCTTGAACCGGGACGTATTCGTGGTCAAGAACGCCGAGATGTACCCGCCCTGGCTCCAGCCCATCGCGGCCATCTTGGTGCTGTCGACCATGCCCTGGTTGATCAGGTAGTCGACCCCCGACATCACGTCCCACATATCCCCAACCCCGAGGTTCCGAACATTGAGCGATCTGAACTTCTCCCCATAGCCGGCCGAGCCCCGATAATTCGGCCGCAGCACCAAGGCGCCCTTTGCCACCCACTGGGGAATCGGATAGACATAGAATGGCGTCGGCTGGGGATAGTCGATCCCGGTCGGCCCGCCGTGAATCACCACGAACAATGGGTACTTCTTCCCCGGCTGCCAGTCCTTCGGCTTGTGGAGAACCCCCTCGATGATCGTCCCGTCACGGCTGGGCCAGCTCACGACCTCGTTCTGCCCCACGTTCCAGGACGCGATCTGCGCGGTGAGGTCGGTCAACTTCTCGGGCCCGCCTTGCCCGGTCACTTCGCCACGATAGAGTTCCGGCAAAGAACTTCCGTCTTTCTGCGCCGAGATCACCCACCACTTGCCGTCCCGCGTCACGTCGGCCCCGCCAACGGTCAAGAACGGTGACCCCTGATCCCGTTCCGCCCGGCCGGTGGCCGGATCGACTTTGACGAACCCCGACGTCGCCTTGTTGAAGGCGACGAACCAGATCCCATCCGATGTCCACAGCATCGAGCCGATCATTTCGTCGAAGTCGGCCGCCAACCGCGTCGGCACCCCGCCGCTCGCCGGCACCTTCGCCAGCTGGTTGTTCTTGTAAAAGTTGGAGACGGTGTCGCCCGCCGACGTCGTGAAGGCGATCCATTGGCCGTCGGGAGACCAAACCGGCGATCCATCCGATCCGACCCGCGCCACCAACGGCGTCACCACCCGGTTGGCCACCGTCACGACCGAGATGTCCGCCGTACCCGATGAATGGAGTAGCGGATCCCGACGATGATCGAACGCGATCCGGCTCCCATCCGGCGACCACGCAAACGAGCCGACGGTATACGCCGCGCCCTCGGTGAGCCGGGTCGGCTTGGGGAACATCGTCGAATCACCCATCCACCGGGTCGGATCGGCGTCCACGACCCAAAGGTGGGTCAGCCGATAGTCGTTCTCCTCGGCAAAGAAATCGCCGTAGAGCGCCTTCGCCTTGGTGGTCGCCTCGGTCTCCGGCTCCGTCGCCGCCAGGGCGATCTTCCCCCCCGCCGGCGACCACCGATAATCCGAAACGCCGTCCTTGAGCGAGGTCAATTGCACAGCCTCGCCACCGGTCGCCCCGATCACGTAGAGCTGCTGGCGGTCGCCGCGGTCGGCCAAGAAACCGAGCCACGCCCCGTCCGGTGACCACCGAGGCGTGCTGCTGCTTCCCTTGGGCGACCGGGTCAGCTGAATCGAGCCGGCACCCTGGCGCCACAACCAAATCTCGGTGTCGAACCGGTTGTCCTTCCAATCCGTCGTCCGGATTGTGTAAGCCACCGCCTTCCCGTCCGGCGAAATCGCCGGCGACCCAACGCTCTGCAGGTTGATCACATCTTTGAAACTCGGCCCCGGCACCTGCGCCAGGACCCCAGCCTGAACGGCAACCACCAACCCGAAAGCTGTCGCGACGATTCGCATCGTTACTTGTCCTTCCTCATCAGTTTACGACCGCTCAGTTCGATCCCCTCGATTTTTTTCCCTCGACCGATGAGGAACGTCGCCTCGTTGCCGGATTCGAGGCCGACCGACTTGTCGGGGCCGGTCAGACCAATCTCCTCGCGGGGAAGCACACCTTGTGCCTCGGCAAAGAGCTTCGTCCCTTCCCGGCTGACCACCAACGATACCGGGAACGGGCTCTTGACCTCGTAGGTACCGACATACCCTTCCAGCGCACTGGAATCCATCACGTGAAGCACGATCGACTTGGGACCGTATTCCGGCCACTGATACCGAGCCGCGATCGCAAAGAGAATTTCTTGGGCCAACCCGGACCCCTGATCGCCGTTGGTCATGACGGCGGCACCCTGACCGGTTTCCGGGAAATAGATCACCTGCGACCGGAACCCCTCATTGGCCCCGCCATGACCAAAGTTGAAACCCCGCCCCGCCCCACCCAAGAACGGACCCAGGCCGACCGGCGCCTTCTGTACCGTCAACATTTCCGTCGCCATCGCCTTGGAGAGGATCTTGGCGGAAACCCCGGCCCGCGCCGCCGCGATCTCCATCGCCCATTTGAGCAAATCGGTCGGCGTCGTCCACAGCCCCGCCGCAGCCATCTCTGGATAGGTGTGCCATCGCCCCGGCGTCATCGCACCGTCGGCCTTGTGTGCCGCCGACGCCTCCCCTCGTCGCGATGCCGGCAACGGCTGCTCGTAGGTGCTGCTGGTCATCCCGATCGGGTCGAGCACCAACCGTTTGAGCACCGCCGGAAACGCCTCGCCGGTCACGTCGGTCATCGCGAGTTGCATGACCGTGGTACCGCCGCCGGCATACCGCATCATCTTGCCCGGCTCCACGTCGACCCGAACCGGACCGGTATTGGCCGGCTTCAGCCCATCAAGAAGCTGCGGCACCGTCGGCAACGAATCGCCCGCCTGATACCCTGGAAACCCGTGAACCGTGAGCCCCGCACTATGCGAGACGATCCGCCGCAGCGTCACCGGCTCTTTCGCCGTAAACTTGTTGTCGGGAACCTTCCAACTCTTGAGGTACACATTGACCGCGGTGTCGAGTGACAACTTCCCCTCCTCGACCAACCGCAACATCGCCGTCACCGCCACCGGCTTGCTGATCGACGCCGCCTGAAAGATCGTGCCCGGCCCGACCGAATCCGCCGTCCCCGCTTCCTTCACCCCGAACCCCCGAGCCCACACGATCCGCCCGCTATCGACCACCGCCACCGAGACCCCCGGCACCCGATAGTGCACCATCCGATCCGCCAGGGAATAGCTAACCTCCGCCCCCCCCTGGACCACGACCGCCGGCCGAAGCCCCGCCGCCACCACCCCAATCGCCTCCGCCGCCCGATCCACCACCCGCGGCGCCGCCGCCTTCCCGCACCCCGCAGCCAAAACGACCCCCACCACCATTCGCCATCTCATCGCCGCCTCCTCGAACGCTGATGCCGCTGTTGCTGTTGCTGTTGCCGAGCGCCGAGCGCCGAGTGCCGAGTGGCCGAGCCCCTGAGCAGCCCCTTCAACATCGCGAGAGTTTCCGCCTCAATCGGGCTATCCTCCCCCCGAAGGACCTGAAACCGGACCGGCCGGTCGAACGCCGGCACATCGTCCTCCGTCATCCGGCGTGCCTGGCCATCTCGCAGTCGAAGCCGAATGACGCCTTGGCCCCGGTCGATATCGTACTCGATCGCCGTCGTGTCGCCAAACAGCCGCACGGTGGCCGGCAATTGGTCCAAGGCCACCCGCTGCCCCAGTTCGATGTGATCGGCGGGGTCGAGTTCCAGTCGGCGTTTCATGAAATCCGACCAGCTGGCCACCCCATCGAGCTGTGCCGCCACCACCCGTCGAACCCGCTCCTGGCTCGCCGAGATGAGGGCCCCGCCTGACCGGCGCCAGTACTCGTCGAGTTCCCGTGCCGCCCGCCGAATCTTGCCCTGGTCGGGATGATTGATACTCCCGTCGATCACTCCGTCGATCAGGGCGTTCATCGCGGCCGGAAGGAACGCATCGGGAATCGGATCGGGCAACGGCGCTTCGAGTGTTTCGAGCGCAAAGCCGAAGTACGACAGCGTGTGGCACACCAAAAGCCGTTGATGTTTCCGTGATCCGCTCACCGTGACCCGGGGCTCGCCTCGTTTCGCATACTGGCGCACCTGATCGTACGAAATCGTCGTCCCCTCGACCGAGGCCCGCGGAACCCCGAACCGGTCCGCGAAGAACCGGACCGAACCAGCGACCGCGCCCCAGTTGCCGGCAAACGATCGCTTGCCGACCCGCGCTTCCTGCCCGTCCGCCGTCCGTTCGTCGATCACCAAATCGAACGGCATGACCCGAGCCACCAAATCGACAAATTGGCTCTTCAGTTCCTTACTGACATAGGGAAGCCCGCGAGGCAGCTTCAATTCGAGCGAACGGTACACCGACGCCATCCCCATCGCGGCATCCTCGATCGCCTTGACCAGCACCCCCCGTTCGTCGGCCCACTCGGCAATCCCCTCCTCGAACCCGTGCCGTTCGAGGCCGTGGACCTCACCGACCACCCCGAACCGGTTCACCGCCTCGGCGTAGATATTGTACGCCGTGAGATGGTCGCTCCCCTGAATCGCGACCCCCCGCAGATCGCGCTCCTCCCGCGTCATCCGATGAGTGGAATCGACCGCCGAAGCGACGGCGAGAATCGGAGCCAAATCGGGCTCGCCGCTCACCAGCAACTCGCCCCAGCACCGCTCCACCGGCATGGCCTCGACCTCCCGCCCGTATTTCGTCAGCCGGCCACCGGCTATCAAGCCTCGCTCCGTCAGCAGTGCCACCGATTTTCGATAGGCGATCCGGTCGAGTGCCACCGGGAGGTCGAGGTCCGCGGCGTCAACCCCCAACGCCGCACAGGTCAACGCCACCCGCTCGGCGTCCCCCGCCAATTGGAACTCCGGCGGGGTGGGCCGGAGATCTTCGAATCGGAGCGGCCGATCGGACAAGATGGTCACCTCGCCCTTCGCCACCCGGCCATGGACTCGGCCCGCCATCTGGAGGATCTCGTTGGCGCCCAGGTACATCCGATGCAAGACGTTCCGGCCCCGGTCGACCACGTTCCCGTACCGGGCGTCGTAGATCACCACGGTATCGAGCCCAGGAATGTTGAGCGCCGATTGCCCGGCCGCCGTCATCGCCAAAAGAAACGGCTTGTCAACTTGGCCTTCGAGGAACGGCCGAATGACCCGAATCGGTTCGCCCCCGTGGTAGAACGCCGCGGTAAGCTTGGGCCACTTCGCCCCAAGTTCGGCGGCCAGCCGTTCCACCTCGGCCCGCGTCGGGACGAAGACCGCGACGCCCCGTCGGTCCCGGATCAGCCGTTTGATCGTCCGGTCGTCGAAAAATTCCGCCGTGTCTTTCGCCACCACATCGACCCGGGCCTTCAAGGCGGGATCGAACGCGGTGGTCTCGAGTACATGCTCGCTCTTGAGGTAGCTGGCGTAGAAACTCGGATCGACGGTAGCGCTGAGCCAGATGAACCGGCACCCCGCCCGTTTGCCCAGCGCCAGGCACAGCTCGAGTTCCGCCGACGTCTGATGGATCTCGTCGACGACCAGCGTATCCGATGTGGTGATTAGATCGTCCTGAAACCACCGGCGGGCAATCCCGGTGGTCACCACGATCACATTCCAAAACGGGGTTTCGGGCGTTGCCTCGCGCTCCCGGTTGACGACCCCGTAGCGAAGCGTCTCGCCGAGAATGGCCTGCGCGAAGAGCCGAACAGACAGGGTCTTCCCCGTGCCGGTGCCGGCGACGATCCCGAAACCTTTCCGGGCTTCGGCCCACTCGACCAATTCCTTACCGTGTTCCCGAATCAGCAAGGTCTCGAACGACGAGCCGAGGGCCAGTTCGATCGTCTCGCAGGCGGCCCGGGTCGGGGCAATGACGATGACCCGGCCCTTCGGCCGAGCCGCCCGGTACGCGGCCGGGTCGGGGGGGAGGTGGTGATCTCGGCTCGGGTGCAACCGCTACGGCTCCACCTCGACGACCATTTCGATTTCGACCGAAAGATTCCTCGGCAACGACCCCATGCCGACGGCCGCGCGGGCATGTTTACCCTTGGGGCCGAAGACGGCCACCAGCAGATCCGAACACCCGTTGATAACCTCCGGCTGCTCAGTGAACGAATCCACCGCGTTCACCATCCCAAACACTCGGACGATCCGCTTCACCTTGCGGAGGTCGCCGATTTCGGCCTTGAGAGACGCCAACAGGTTGATGGCGACGTTCCGGGCGGCTTCATAACCTTCCTTCACCGTCAGGTCGCGACCCAGCTTGCCCGTGGCCGACTTGCTCCATGGTTGCGCCGGCCCGTGGCCAGCCAGGAAGACCAAGTTTCCGGTTCGGGCGGTGGGAACGTAGTTGGCCAACGGGGCCCCGACCGTGGGCAGGGTGATCCCAAGTTCTTTGAGCTTGGTCTCCGGGTCGGATTGAGCCCCAAGCGGGTTCGTGGTCACGGCGGTAGCGACCAGTACGAGCAGTCCTGGCAATCGAATCATTGGAAGGTCCGGAAGAGGTTCAAGGAATCCTAGTACCCTGTGTCGGCACGGCCAAACCGGAGCTATGTTGAACTCATGCCCAAGAACCGACTGGAAGCCTTCAGCGACGGCGTGATCGCGATCATCATCACCATCATGGTGTTGGAGCTGAAAGTCCCCCATGACTCCACCCCCCAGGCACTCCTCGACCTGGCCCCGGTCTTCGGCAGCTACGTGCTCAGCTTCGTATTCATTGGGATCTACTGGAACAACCACCACCACCTACTGCATGCGGTCCACCAGGTCAACGGCGGCACCTTGTGGGCCAACCTCCACCTGCTATTCTGGCTATCATTGGTTCCATTTGCGGCCGGCTGGATGGGGGAGAATCATTTCGCCCAATGGCCAGTTGCGCTCTACGGCGTCATTCTCCTGATGGCGGGCGTCGGTTATTTCATCCTCTCCAGAACGCTGATCGCCCTCCACGGAGACGAGTCCCAACTCGCCACCGCCGTTGGTGGGGACTTCAAAGGACGGATTTCGTTGGTCCTGTATGCTGTCGCGATTCCGTTGGCATTCGTCAACCGGTGGATTGCCATCGGCCTCTACGTGATCGTGGCCGTGATGTGGCTGGTTCCCGACCCCCGCATTGAACGGGTCCTCAGGAGTGAGACATGAGCCTTCCGCTGCTCTTTCTACTCCCGGCCGTCGCCTGCCGTCCGGCCGCCGCCCCGCCGGCGAACCCCGACGAATCGGCCGAAATCACCGCGGTCGAGGCCGTCCTGGCTCGCTGGAATGCGGCGATGAGCGCCCATGACTCCGCCGGCACGGCCGCACCCTTGCTGCCGTCATTCTTCATCTTCGAGGATACCACGAGAATCGGCCGAGACGATCTAGTTCGCGACGTCGTCAAAGGATTCGAGGCCGGGAGCCAAACCGCCGCGATGTCGAATTTCGAGACTCAGGTCCGAGGCAACGTGGCCTGGACCAGTTTCCGCAATAACGAAGTCTGGACTCCCAAGACTGGGAGGCCCGACTCCCTCCACTTCTTGGAAACGGTCGTTGGTCCGCTCAAGGAGGAACGAGTTTACCGCTATTCGACATGGCGGGATGCGTTCGTGTCGTCTTCGAGAAAAAAAATGGACAATGGATGATGAGTCGTTACCACGCCACCAAGATCAACCGGTAGCCGGCCGTTCCGGCAGGGCTAGCGACAAGTCGTCGGCCCCTTCGCGGCCGCCTCGAGCAATTCAACCATTTCTCTGACGGTTTCCCGCCCCCGGTCCGATCGGTACCACGTCATCTTGGCTTGCTGGAAGTCTTCATCGGACAATTTCGGCTTGTTCTCACTGACCCAATCGCGGAGTTTGGCGGGCCGCTCGACAAAACACCCCCGCTCTTCGCCATCCGAATCAAGCAGGACGATGGTCGGCGTCGCCGCCCGACCATCCGGAGTCCGGTGTCGCTCCATCAACCATCGACCATCCTTGGAATTGGCAATCCGGATTTCCAGACCCGGCACCTGCTCCGCCAGTCTCACCAAATAGGGCACCGTGTTGGCAGAGTCTCCACACCAGTCCTCCGCGACCGCCAGGATCCTCCACAGCCCCCCGATGGCCTTTGCTCGGGCCACCAATTCAGGATCCGGAGCCCCAGCCTCGTAGTTGTCCGTCCACATCGGCTTCCGAGCCTTCGCGGCCTCAAAGAACTCGGCCCACGTTCGCCCGCCCTGATAGAGCCGAGTCACCGAATCGCCCGGCGCCGCCGGTACGACAGCCGGAACCGCCAGACACGCCGCCGTTACCACCACATTCAAGAACATCCATCCTCCGCCCAAGGTCAGCCTCAAATCTACCGCCGCCGAGTGCCGAGCGCCGAGTGCCGAGCGCCGAGTGCCGAGTGCCGAGGGCCGAGCGTCGAGTCCCCAAAACCAAACAACCCCGCCGTCGCGGGGTTGTTTGAACCCTCGGCGGGGAGCCTCGGGTCTACTGAGTCAGCCGGTAGTTTTGAGCAGAGGGCTCAAAGAGGAAGGGTTGGCTGACCCGACCTGCCGTGCGCGGCTAGTGCTGGTGGTCGTGCTCCCAGTGGCCGTCGTTCTCGTTCCTACCATTACGCTCGTAGTACCAGTCTCGGTTCTTTTCGTCTCGCCGATCGTATCGGTCGTGATCGTCTCGGTCGCGGTCGCGGTCCCTATCGTACCGCCCCCAGCGTTCTCCCCGGTCGTCACGATCGGAGTCGTCGTAGCGGAAATACCGTCCGCCATCCTGAAACACCCGAACCTCCTCAAGACCCCGATAGTACCGGTCGAAATACAGGTCGCAGTCGCGGTCGTAATAGACTATGACGAGTTGAGAGTTGCGATGGTTTCTCTGGTTCCACCCGTGACGCCGCTCGACGCTCACCCGGGTCGGATAGTCCACCTCGGCATAGGCTCGCCGCGGGCGGCCGTACACTCGGTAATAGGGCCGATCACCGATCCGGATGGTGCCCGCCACCGGGCCGGAGCCGATCCGGATGTCGGCCGACACTCGTTGGGCAATACTGGATTGGGGGGTGCCGGCCGTACCAAGGGCAATCAGTCCGAAACTCAGGGCAAGCTGACGAGCGATCACGGTATCCTCCGGTTGAACGTCTCTGGTCATTCCCCTTTGCGAGCCTCGTGCCAACGAACTAAGTCTTTATTCGACAAATGGTTAGTGAAATTCGTCTCACTGATGGTGTCCCTGGGTTCGGACGGAACCCCTCCCTGAACAGGACACTGTCACCACCCTCGCGGCAATTGGCCACAACCCGGCAAGTCGGTAGCTTACCGCGTCCTCGATGGCCATCCTTTCCGCATGGAGTTCCTTTGCCTCGCCGACTATTTGACCCGGAGCATGAGTCGTTTGGCGACGCCTTCCGGGCCTTCCTGACCCGGGAGATTCTCGCCAACTATTCCACCTGGGAGAAGGCCCGAATGGTCTCGCGCGCGGCCTGGGCGGCGGCGGGCAGCCAGGGCTTTCTCTGTATGGATGTACCGGAGGAGTACGGTGGTAGTGGGGTCACCGACTTTCGGTACAACTTGATCATCACCGAAGAACTGAGTCGGGTCGGGGCCACCGGCGTCGGCTATCCACTCCATACCGATATCGTGGTGCCGTACCTGACCAAGTACGGCTCAGCCGAACAAAAACGGCGCTGGCTGCCAGGAGCGGTTTCAGGAGACTGCATTACCGCGATCGCCATGTCGGAACCCGCCGCTGGCAGCGACCTGCAAGGGATTCAGACTGCCGCCGTTCGACAGGGCGATCACTACCTTTTGAATGGACAGAAGACGTTCATCAGCAACGGGATCTTGAGCGATTTGATCATCGTCGTGGCCCGGACCAACCCGGCCGCCGGCCACAAAGGCATCAGCCTGCTGGTGGTGGAACGCGGAATGGTCGGCTTCGAGCGGGGTCGCAACCTCGAGAAGATCGGTCAACACGCCCAGGACACGGCCGAGCTGTTCTTTCGGGACGTCCAGGTACCGGTCGCTAACCTCCTGGGAGAGGAGGGTAAGGGCTTTGGGTACCTGATGCAGAGCTTGCCGGTCGAGCGACTGACGATCGCAGCCGGATCAGTCGCCAGCGCCGAAGCGGCCGTGGCACTCGCCCGGGATTACTGCCGGCAGCGAGAAGCGTTCGGAGGCAAGCTGGCCGCTCTGCAGCACGTTCGATTCGAGTTAGCCGAGATGCAGACCGAAGCCCAGATCGGCCGGGCCTTCATCGACGAGTGTGTCGTGGAGCTCAACGAGGGCACTCTCACCACGGAGAAGGCCTCGATGGCCAAATGGTGGTGCACCGAGATGGCCCAGCGGGTGGCGGACAAGGGGCTCCAACTGTTCGGCGGCTACGGCTATATGCAGGAGTACCCGATCTCTCGGATCTACACTGACAACCGAGTAGCGTTGATCTACGGCGGCTCAAACGAGATCATGAAAGAGATCATCGGCCGCAAACTGGTGGCCGGAGACTGATCTCGGTGGCCACCGACAAACCCTACCGCCCGGCCTACGCCTGGTACGTGGTGGCCGTGTTGATGCTGGCCTACGTCTGCTCGTTCGTCGACCGGCAGATTCTGGCCTTGATGGTTCCCGCGGTGCGGCGCGACCTCGGAATCAGCGATACCCAGATGAGTCTGCTATTGGGCCTGTCGTTCGCCTTGTTCTACAGCATCCTCGGGCTCCCAATTGCCCGGCTGGCCGATCGATCGAGCCGGCGGCGGATCATCGCCTGGGGCATCGCGGTCTGGAGCGTGATGACGGCGCTCTGCGGGGCCGCTCGCAACTACTGGGAGCTGTTCTTGGCCCGGATGGGGGTTGGAGTCGGCGAAGCCGCCCTCTCACCGCCGGCCTACTCCATGATTGCCGATTATTTCCCGAAAGACCGACTGGGCACCGCGATTGGGGTCTACTCGCTCGGGATCTATCTTGGCAGCGGGCTGGCGATGATGCTGGGCGGGTGGGTCACCGGTCGGGTGGCCGCCACCGCGATGTGGACTCTTCCGGTGATCGGCGACGTCCGGCCCTGGCAAGCGGTGTTTTTCGTGATCGGTTTGCCCGGGCTTCTCCTCGCACTCTGGGTTGGGACCCTTCGAGAGCCGGCCCGCGGCGCGATGAGTGAGGGAACGTCCGTCGTGCCACTTCCCGTGGCCGAAGTGGTCCGCTACATCAAGCTCCACCGCGGGGCATTCCTCGGGCATAACCTGGGCTTCGCCTTCATCGCCATGGTGAACTACGGGTGGGCCTATTGGGTTCCGACCTGGCTCCAGCGAGTCCACGGGTGGACGCCGCAGCACGTCGGGCTCTACTATGGCCTGTGGACCGCCACCTTTGGGGTGATGGGCGTGGTGGTCGGCGGGTGGCTGGGCGACCGGATGGCGCGGCACGGGCACTCGGACGCCAAGCTACGGATCGGCCTGATCGGGCTCACCGGGGAGCTGTTGGCCGGCTTCTTGTTTCTGCTGGCCCCAACCAGCGCGATGGAGTGGGCTCTGATCCCGTCGACCTTTTTCGCCTCGTTCGGGTTCGGGGCGGCAGCGGCCGGCATTCAGGAGATCTCTCCGGTCCCGATCCGGGCCCAGACCTCGGCGTTGTACCTGTTCGTGATCAACCTGGTCGGACAAACGTTGGGACCATTTTTCGTGGCGGGGCTGACCGATTACGTCTTTCGCGACGAGATGCGGATCGGCAGTTCGATCCTGGTGGTCACGATCGTCGGCCTGATTGCCGCCGCGATCACCTTCCTGTTTGCCTTGAAGCCGTTCCGCTTGGCCGCCGCAGCCAGCAAGACGTGGCAACCCGAGCACTGGGAGAGTTCTCGTGCCGTCGTTTGACCAGCTGCCAGTGACGTCGCTGTCCGACATCCTTCGGAGCAACGCGACGTTCTACCCGGATCGCGACGCCGTGATCTGTGGCGAGACTCGCCTCACCTGGGCCGTTCTCGACCGGAGGGTCAACCAGATCGCCAACGGCCTCTTGAACGCCGGGTTGACGAAGGGCGACAAGGTCGCGCTCATCACCGGCAACAGCGCCGAAATGGTCGAGATCATGCTGGGGATCAATCGGGCCGGCTGTGTGGTGGTCCCGCTCTCGCTCCTGGCCCCTGCGGCGGCGCTCGGCCGAATGGTGGCGGACAGCGGCTCCCGGGCGATTTTCGTCAGCCCAACCTTCGACCGCATCATCGATCCGGAACTGGCATCGCTGCCCGAAGTCCGGAGCCGCCGTTTCGCGGTGGGATTCGAGGCCGCCGGGTGGGCCCCCTACGGGACGTGGCGCGACCGCCAGCTCGCGACGCCTCCCGCCGTGCGGGTGGTGCTGTCGGATGAGTGCGTCATCATCTACAGCTCCGGTACCACGGGCACGCCGAAGGGCATCGTTCACACCCACTACAATCGCTCCAACTTCGCGCTCGGCCTCAGCGTCGAATACCGGTTCACGACTGAGTCGATCACCCTGGTGACAACACCGCTCTACAGCAACGGCACCTGGATCATGTTCCTGCCGACCCTGCTGGTGCACGGTCGCCTGGTCATCATGCCGAAGTTCGACCCAGGTGATTTTCTCCGACTGATCGCCAAGGAACGAGTCACCCATACGTTGATGGTCCCACCCCAGTATCAGGCCGTCCTGGGCCACGGAGACCTTCCGACCACCGATTTGAGTTCGCTCCGGTTGCTGTCGTCCGTCGGCTCCACGCTTCGAGCCGACCTGAAACGTCGCGTCATGGCGGAAATGGCGCCGGTCCTTTTGGAACTATACGGATTGACCGAAGGTATCAACACGATCCTTCGACCCGAAGACGTCCTCCGCAAAGCGGAATCGGTCGGGACCCCGGGCCTGGGCAGCGACATTCGAATCATCGACGACGCCGGCAACGAGCTCGCCCGGGGCCAGATCGGCGAGATCATCGGCTGGGGTTCCGGTCTGATGAAGGGTTACCACAACCGGCCCGGCTCGACCGCCGACGCGATCTGGATGGCGAGCGACGGGCGGACCTACCTCAAGACCGGCGACATCGGCAAGCTCGACGAGGACGGCTTCCTGTATATCATCGACCGTAAGAAAGACATGATTCTCTCAGGGGCCTTCAATGTCTACCCACGAGACATCGAGGAGGTCGCGGCCCAGCACCCCGACGTGGCCGACGTCACGGTGATCGGGATTCCGGACCCCCGCTGGGACGAAGTACCGCTCGCCCTGGTGATTCCAAAGCCGGGGCTCACACCCAACGTCGACGAACTGAAGGCCTGGATCAATGAGCGGGTCGGCAAGCATCAACGAGTGGCCGGCGTTCGGCTCCGCGAGAGCTTTCCGCGGAACGCGTTAGGCAAGGTCGTCAAGAAGGAACTCAGGGTCGAGTATGGCAACTGATTCGACGGGGCGGTTCTCGGTCTCGGTGTCGAAGGACTATCTCACCTTCTCCGCCGCCCACTTCCTGACCATTCCGAACCACAAATGCGAATCGCTCCATGGGCACAACTACGTCGTGACCGTCGTGGTCGAAGGCCCAGTGGACCGGACGACCGGGTTCGTCGTGGACTTCGCCGTCGTCAAGAAGGTCCTGCGGCCGGTGATCGACCGGATCGACCACAAGGTCCTGGTCCCGGGCGCCAATGCCGCGGTCGTGATCCAGGTCGACGGCGATGCCACCGTGATCGGGTACCGGGACGCTCGCCGATTTGAGTTTCCCACCTCCCATGTGGCGGTGGTGCCCGTCTCGGACACGACGGCTGAATTGCTGGCCGAATATTTGGCCCGCGCGGTTCGAGATGGGCTGGCCGCCGAGGGGGTGGCCGGGGTCGAATCGGTACTGGTGGACGTTGAAGAAAGTCCCGGCCAGAGCGGCCGGTACCAGCTTTGCCTTCGCTGAACGAGGATGGACGGATGACTGATCGGGCGCTCACTACTCCTGAGATTGCGGACTGGCTTGCCGGAATGCCTGGCTGGCTTTGCACCGGCGGCGTTATTCAACGGACCTTCCAGACCGACGGCTGGCGAGGATCGATGTTGGTGGCCAACGCGATCGGGTTCATCTGCGAAGCGGCCGACCATCACGCCGACCTGCTGATTACCTGGCCTCGGGTCACGGTTTCGCTGTCGACTCACAGCGCCGGGGGCATTACCGCGAAAGACCTCGAGGTCGCGTTGCTGATCGAACGGCAGGTCGGGTGGAAGCCCGGCCCGGGGTCGAGCCTTACCGGTCCGGCCACCCCGTTCGTCACGCCGGATTAGTCGCCGAAGGAAATCCCCAGGCTCCGGGCCGTGAGAATCACGCCGCTGTCGAGCGGCACGAGTTTTTGCTTGCCGATGATCTCGCTGATCCGGCGCCGGCTGACGGTCGGCGGCGTAGAGACCACCACCGACCCAAAATCGCCGTCCCCGATCGCCCGAACCGCCGCCGAACCGAACCGGAGGGCCAACAACCGGTCGAACGTCGTTGGCGAACCGCCGCGCTGGAGATGGCCGAGGACCAGACTCCGAGTTTCCTTGCCGGTCCGATCGGTGATCGCGGTGGCCACCTGGGCCGCGATGCCCCCGAGTCGTTCCGGCGTTCCCGTTTGGGCTGCTTCGACCAGGGCCACGCCGCCATTCTTGGGTCTGGCGCCTTCGGCCACGACAATGATCGAGAAGTGCCGGCCATTGGCCTCCCGGTCCCGGATCTTCTGGCAAACCTTCTCGATATCAAACGGGATCTCGGGAATCAGGATGACGTCGGCACTGCCGGAAACCCCGCTGTGAAGGGAGATCCAGCCGGCGTTCCGGCCCATCAGTTCGACGACGAACACCCGATCATGGCTTTGCGCCGTGGTATGGAGCTTGTCGAGCGCATCGGTCGCGGTCGCGACGGCCGTGTCGAAGCCGAACGTCGTCTCGGTACCGACGACATCATTGTCGATCGTCTTCGGAACCCCGACGACCGGAATGCCCTTCTTCCAGAGGTCGTGGGCGATCGTGAGGCTGCCGTCTCCGCCAATCGCCACCAAGGCATCAAACCGGTGGGACGCGAACGAGGCGAGCAATTCCTCCGAGCGGTCGACCTCCTGGATTGACCCATCGAACATTCGGGTCGGCCAATGAAACGGATTCCCGCGGTTGGTGGTCCCAAGAATCGTCCCTCCGAGGTGGGTAATCCCGCGAACCTCGTCGGGACCCAACGCAATCAGACCACCGTCCGGATCTCCGCGGCGGCGATCGGGCCCATCGTACGGTTTGCCATCGGCGAACAAGTGTTTCTCACCGCGCCGGTAGAGTCCGTCGTAGCCGCGCCGAATTCCGAAGCACTCCCACCCGCGCTGATGGGCGGACAGGACGACCGCCCGGATCACGGCGTTGAGCCCGGGGGCATCGCCGCCGCCGGTCGAAATGGCAATCCGCATGCGCTGGCCCTTCCCTAGACGGCCGGTTTCCCGCTCCGGATCAGCCCCACGACTTCGCCGGGCTCGGCATGCCGTCGGAGGGCCTTCTTCGAAAAAACCAACACTTGATCCGCCGTCACGTCGAAGACGCCACCCGAGGACGGCACCATCTTGATATCGACTGACGGGAAGGCTTGCTTGAGTTCAGCCGCCAACCTGGCGGCTCGGGGCTCATAGTTTCATTGAACACAGTACTGGATCACAACGTGCATTCGAGACTCTCCGGGTGGATGGAACACGACGGGTTCGAAGTATCCTAGCTGCTTGTCAAATCCTATGTAAGTGGCCTATCTATAACGTTATGCGCGTTGGATCCCCAGTGGTGGCAGTCTTCTGCTTGGCCCTCGTGGCCGGAAACGCGTCGGCCCAGCAAGCCGGAACCATCGAGGTATCGGTACTCGGTGTCTGGCACAATAAGACGACGACGATGGCCGGCCTGCGCGGATTCGGAGCCGGGGCCCGTTTTGGCGTCTGGCTGCCCAGACATTTCGAACTCGAAGGCCAGGTCGATGTCACCAGCTTTCTCCAACCGGCCTCGGGAACTCGGCTTCGCCTGATTCACGCTGCGGGGAGCCTACTGTACAACGTTCCGATCGGAAGCGGGAGCGCGTACGTCAGGGGCGGGTTCGGTAAACTCCGGCCGAACTGCGCCATCGGGATCGCGCCCTACTGTTCCACCCATAGCGCGTTCACGGCCGCCGCCGGCTTCCGCGCCCCCGTCACGTCAGCGATCCAGTTTCGGGCCGAGGCGATGCTTCGAAACCGGTCGGCCTACCAATACACCTCATTCGGCGCGAGCGTCGGACTCACCCTGGTCCCCTCGGGCCGGCGTGGAGAGGCAGGCCGATCGGGCGAGGACAGCGACGGCGATGGGATTGTCAATCGCCGCGACCGGTGTCCCAACACGCCGAGGGGTGCGCTGGTTGACGAACGGGGCTGCCCATCCGACTTCGATGGCGATGGGGTTGCCGATGGGCTCGATCGGTGCCCCACCACCCCGAAAGGCGCGCCAGTCGACGCGATCGGATGCCCCGTCAAACGTCCCGACTGATCCAGACCGGCCGGCAACTCACGGCCGGATTGCTCCTCACCGTGGCGGTGGTGCCAGCAGCGTCCGGCCAGCGTCCGATGCCGCCGCCGACCTGGCCCGCCAACGTCGCCCCGGGGGAATGGCACCTCCCGGGCCGTGACTACGCCTCCACCCGGCACAGCCCCCTGGCCCAGATCACGCCGGCGAATATCTCCGGCCTGAAGGCAGCTTGGACGTTCAGCACCGGGCTGATCGGGGCCCACGAAGGCAGCCCGTTGGTGATCGGCTCGGTGATGTACCTCCACTCGCCGTTTCCTAACGCCGTGTTCGCCCTCGATCTGGCCAAACCGGGGGCCCCGTTGGTGTGGAGCTATACCATCCCGACCAGCACGGCCCGGTTGAACCCTCCTACCGGTTGTTGCGATGCAGGCAGCCGGGGCCTGGCGTACCACCCAAGCGGGAAGATCTATGTCCCGCTGCTCCACGGCGAGCTGGCCGCCCTCGACGCGAAGACCGGCAAGGAGATCTGGCGGCTCAAGAATGCCGACGGCCGACTGGGCGCCACCATGCCGGCGGCGCCGCTGGTCGTCAAGGACCTGGTCATCGTGGGGACCGGCGGTTCGGAATTTGGCATCCGGGGCACCCTCACGGCCTATCACGCTGTAACTGGACAACTGGTCTGGCGGGCCTTTCACACCGGACCCGACATCGACGTCATGATCGACGGAGACCCCAACATCCAGTATCCGTCACACCGGGGCCGGGACCTTGGCGTTTCCAGCTGGCCGGGCGACGAGTGGAAGCGGGGCG
>JAYTTT010000366.1:0-19991 GCA_043744895.1 Gemmatimonadota bacterium
GGTTGCGATACTTTCGCCGTTTGAAGCATGGCCTTCAAATCGGTCCGGTCGGCTCTGAGTGTGGTGGCAATGACCTCCGGAGCGTGGGGACTATCGAGGTCGAGGACGTAGTTGCTCCAGTACGCCGATAAAACTGGCCGATGAGCGTCGAGGTACCGGTGGTAGGCGGCTTCCCGATTGGACGAGGCGAGAATGTCGAGGAATTCGGGAAGGAGATTGATGAGCACGGCACAGAATACGGGAGTCGTGTACCGAAAATCAAGATGGCAAGATGAATTCAGTGCTGTTCGCGCCGCTTTCGTTCCGAAGCGTCACTCAGCACCTTGCGCTCCTGCGACGTCAAGCTGTCGATTCCGAGCTGGGCGATCTTGTCGAGGAGCCGATCAACCTCGTCATCGCTGATCTCCAGTCGACGATCGATCATCGGTACCGGAGGAGCGAGGTCGGCGGCCGTTTCCTGTACTCGCATGGGCGTTACGACGGGACGGCGAGCCATCGGTACCGGCCGGGCGGTCGGTCGTCGGGTGGTCAGGGATTGGAGGCGGAAGAAGGCATAGCCCGCCAGCGCACCCCCGAAGTGGGCAAAATGGGCGATCCCGTCATTGCCCCAGAGTCCCAAGGCGACATCGACAGTCAGGAGCCCGACGAAAAGCGACCGAGCGGTCATCGCCACGGGCAGCGGGAAGAGCCGGAGTTCGGCTGCCGGCCAAAAGAGGACGAATCCGAGACCGATTCCGTAGGCGGCGCCCGATGCGCCAACGAACGGATCGATGCGAAGCAGGGCCGCGAGGCTCAAAGCAAACAGCGCCGCACCAACACCGCAGTAGAGATAATAGGCAATGAATCGGCGACCGCCGAGCCGCCGCTCCACCGGTGGTCCGAAAACGAACAACACCAAACTGTTGAGGGCGAGATGGAAGACGTTGTCGTGGACAAACATGTAGGTCAGCACGGTCCAAGGGCGGGACCCAAAGGCCGCTGGATCGAAACTCAAGCCCGTGAGGAATCGAGGGGCGGTAAAAACCGTGGCTAAGAACAGCAGGACCGCCCCGTTGATCACGATCAAGCGGGTAACCCAAGGGGTCAACCTGGCGGTCCGACCGTCTTCGTTCATGGTCTAACCTTACCACCATTCCGAGCGGCGAGGCAAATCCGCTCACAGAGTTCCGAAAATTCGACCCCCGCCGCCCGGGCTGACTGGGGCATCAAGCTGGTTGCGGTCATTCCGGGGAGGGTATTCACCTCGAGACAGCTGAGTTCTCCACCCGGAGTCAGCCGGAAGTCTACCCGGCTGTAACCGCCCAGTTTTAGGGCATTGTGGGCTATCACCGCCAAGGCCTGGCACCGATCGGCAAGTTCTGGCGACAGCTCGGCCGGGAAGATCTCCTCAGCCATTCCGGGCGTGTACTTGCATTCGTAATCGAAAATCTCGTGCCTGGGGATGATCTCGCCCACCGCCAAGGCCTGACCGTCCAGAATTCCGACAGTCAGTTCCCGGCCGGGCACGAATGCCTCGATCATCACCTCGTCGTCGTACTGAAAAGCGACCCGAACCGCTTCGTCGAGGTCGGTCGGTGTCTTGACGACGCTCAGCCCCACCGTTGATCCCTGCTTACTTGGTTTCACCACGACCGGCCATCCGAGCTGGTCGCCGAGTTGGGCGGGACTCATCGGCGCCATCACCCAATCAGCAGTGGGAACCAAAGCGGAGCGGAACAGTCTTTTTGCCAGGTCCTTGTCCATTGCCAGACCACTGGCCAGTGCTCCGCTTCCAGTATACGGGACATCAAGGACATCGAGGACCGCCTGGAGGGTTCCGTCTTCGCCCCGTCCGCCGTGGAGCGCGAGGAACAGAACCTCAGCGTCGCGAACCACTGGAAGGCCGGCCAGGCTTGAAAGGAGCACCCCTCGCTCGAGGTCGACCAACCGCGCGATGGACGGTGGGGTGGTTCCGACCGCGGCGACGAGAAATGTGGGCTCCTCCGCTTCGGGAATGAATCCCCGGGCGGTATCGACGACTGCCACCTGATGGCCGCGCGCTCGCAGGGCGGTGACCACTTGGGCGGCCGACGCGATCGCCACGTCGCGTTCGGCGGATGTTCCCCCGGTCAGAACCGTGACCTTCATCGGGTGTGGCATCATCGCGGATTTCCTTGGGTGCGAGGCGCCCGAAAACTGAATGGCTGAAGAAAGATCGCGGCGACCGCGTTTCCCTCCCGAAGGGCCGGCGCATAGACGAGTCGCGGTCCCGCCGCGAGGGCGGCGGAATCCAGGGCAGGGTAGCCGCTCGACTCCTGGACCGTCGTGGACTCGGGCCGAACCAGACCGGCCGAATCGATGAAGAGCCGGAGGATGACCGTGCCGCCGATTCGTTGGGCTAACAACGCGGCCGGGTATTCGACCGGCGGATCCGGGTTGAGAGGGACGGGTGGCTCGTCCCGACGAATTGGGGCGGGGCGGTCAGTGGGCAGGGCTACGGTCGGATCCGGCCGGGCGTTGCACCCGGTACCCACTATCACTGCCAGGCAGACTCGGCGCCAGGTCATCGATTGAGCTCCGCTCGATGTTTGAGGCCGGCCAGTCGGTTGAGCGCCTCCAGCGGGGTCAGGGCGTCGACGTCGATCTTGGAGATCTCGTCGCGAATCTCGTCGAACGGCGGAACCGGACGATGCTCGCTGAACAAGACCAACTGCCCCACGTCGAGTCTCGGGGCCGGTCCGGGCACGACGCGGTGTTCATCCTCGAGGGTGAGGAGTACTTCCTTGGCGCGCCCGACGACCTCGGGTGGCAATCCGGCGAGCTGAGCGACGTGAATTCCGTACGATCGATCGGTGCCACCGGCTTCGAGGCGGTGGAGGAAGACGACCGTCCCTCCGGTTTCCCGGACGGCGACGTTCATGTTCTTGGCATGGGCCAAACGCTCGGGCAGCTGCATCAACTCGTGATAGTGAGTCGCAAACATGGTCTTGCATCCGACCCGATCGTGAAGGTACTCGCTGACGGCCCAGGCGATCGCTACTCCGTCGTAGGTCGAGGTTCCGCGTCCGATTTCGTCGAGGAGCACCAAACTCCGCGCGGTCGCGTTGTGAAGAATGGCGCTCGTTTCACTCATTTCCACCATAAAGGTCGACTGGCCCCGAGCTAAGTTGTCGCTGGCTCCGACTCGGGTGAAGAGTCGATCGACCACGCCGATAGATGCCGCCCGGGCCGGAACGAACGACCCAATCTGCGCCAGGATCACCACCAGCCCGATTTGGCGCAGGATCGTCGATTTACCGGCCATGTTGGGCCCGGTGACCAATTGAACTCGACTGGAGGGTTCAAAGCGAACGTCATTCGGGATGAACGATTCGCGGGGCATCAGGCGCTCGATGACGGGGTGCCGGCTGGCGTCAAGGACGATATCGAAGCCATCGTGGACAAGAGGGCGGACGTAGCGATTCTGGATCGCGATTTCCGCCAGACCGGTCCAGACATCCAGATGCGCCAAGGTTGTGGCGGTCCTTTGAATCCGGGAAATGGCCGTCCCGACTTGCCCACGGAGGACCGCAAACAGCTCAGCCTCTCGGGTCAGCATTCGTTCTTCGGCGCCGAGCACTTTGGCTTCGTATTCCTTGAGCTCGGGGGTCACGTACCGTTCGGCCGCGGCCAGGGTCTGGCGGCGTTCGTAGTCGGCCGGCACCCGACTGGCGTGGGTGTGGGTTACTTCGATGAAATACCCGAACACTTTGTTGTAGCCGACCTTGAGGGAGGGAATTCCGGTTCGCTCCCGCTCCCGCTGCTGAATCGAGGCAATGGATTGCTTCCCGCCGTCGCGAAGGCCACGGGCTTCGTCGAGCTCGGGGTCGTAGCCGGACCGGATGACCCCGCCGTCGGCCAGATTGACCGGGGGCCGGTCTTCCAACCCGGCGGCAAGTTCGGTGGCCACATCTTCGAGTCGATCGAGGGCCTCCGCCAGGCGAGCGAAGGGATGGATCAGGGAATCAGCCGGAGTGAGGGCCGTCAACGCCGCCGCCACCTTCGGCAGCCGATGGAATGAGTCCCGGAGTGCCGCCAACTCGCGCGGGTTGGCTCGCCCCGCGGCGGCTCGGCCCGCCAACCGCTCGACGTCTCGAACCCCGTCGAGAGCTTCTCTGGCATCGGAGCGCGGACCGGACCGTTCGATCGCCGCTTCGACGGCGTCGAGCCGATCGTTGATCGCCGACAGATCACGGAGCGGTGAAAGCACCCACTGTCGAAGGAGACGGGCCCCCATTGGGGTGACAGTCGCGTCGAGCGATTCGAGCAACGTCGTGCCCCGGGCTCCGGCTCGAAGGGGCTCGACCAGCTCGAGGTTCCGACGGGTCATTTCGTCAATCCAGAGAAAATGCTCGGAGCGGCGAATGGCGGGCCGAAGCAAGTGGGAAAGGCCACCGGGCTGCAGTTCGGTAAGGTACCGGAGCAGGGCACCGGCCGCACCGACCGCCGCGCCGTCACGAGGCTCGATTCCCAGGCCGTCGAGGGACGCCAAGGCGAAGCGACGGGTCAGCTCCTCGCTGGCAAGCTCGGCGTCGAATTCCCACCATTCGCGGTTGGTCCGCATGGTGGTGGTTTCGAACTCGAGGTCCGCCTCGGCCACCGACACCACTTCGGCTGGTGCCAATCGGCCGATTGCTTCGGCCAAACGATCCCTCGGGACCGACTCGAGCACGAACTCACCCGTCGAGAGATCAACAGCGGCCAGTCCGGCAAGGGCCGCCGGATTCCGTTTGTCGCCGGGATGCACGGCGACCAGGAAGTTGTTTCGCCCACCCGGAAGCCAATCTTCCTCCAACATGGCCCCGGGCGTGAGGGTCTCGACCACTTCGCGCCGGACGATGCCCTTGGCTTTCTTGGGATCTTCAACCTGTTCACAAATCGCGACTCGGTGACCCTTGGTGACCAGCAGCTTGAGGTACTCGGCGGCTGCCTTGACCGGAACCCCCGCCAGGGGTATCCCATCCCCTCGAGCGGTCAGCGTGATGTTCAAAATTCGGGACGCCAGTTCCGCATCGTCGAAGAACATCTCGTAGAAATCGCCCATTCGAAAAAACAAGATCTTGTCGCGGTGCCGCGACTTAATCTCCTTGTACTGCTTGAGGAGCGGCGAGTCTTCGGAAAGCGACAGCGTCACTTGTCCGCAACAACGAACGGTTGACCGCCAAGACGGGCCTTGATCTTGGCGAGCGCGGTCTGGGCCTCGGCTTTCGAGGCGTAGGGGCCCGCTCGCACCTTGAAGAACCCCCCTTCCCGGACAATCGTGGCGCCATAGCCCGCCGCTTTGAGCCGCCCAATCGTCTCGTTGGCTTTGGTTTGGGTTGGTGCCGCGATGACTTGAACCCGAAACCCCTTGGCCATCGGTGCCGGAATCGGCCGAGGCGCCTCACGAACGGGGGTCTTGGCGGTATCGGGGGCCAATTCCGGCTGCTTGACCATCAGCGCCGTGCAGCGTTGCTTCTGGTACTGAAGCTGGTTCTTGACCTCGACGTCCTCGGTTGGGGAACTGAGACCCAAGTCGGCGATTCGGCAGGCTTCGGGGCCGTTGTTCAGATCGGCGGCTGCCCGAGCGCCCCAGAAGGCCGACACGGCGGCGAGAGGACTGGCCGGATAGTCGGCGAGCAGTCGCGAGAACTGAGACAGCGCGGCGCCCGGGTTGGCGTTGGCATACTCCACCTGGCCCATCAGCAGCAGTGCATCGTCGGCCCACTCGGAGGTGGAGTACTCCACGATGACCCGGCGGAGCGAGATTCGCCGATCGTACTCCGTGGCGGCCACCATGCCTGAAGTGAAGAGCACTTCGGGGTAGAGCGAATCGCTGGGTTGGGTGGCCGCCAGGGCTCGGCGAACGATCGCTCGAGCCGAATCGGCGAGCCCTTCTTGGGCCAAGCGAACCGCGGCCGCCAACCGCGGATCGGTCTGGGCCTCGGTGCGATGAGGGAGCAACCCGTGCAGCGTGAGAAGTCCGAGGATGAGCGCGAGGTTTTTCATGCGGCGGCCTGCCATGGTAAGGTCAGCTCCATCACCAAATCGAAAAGAATGGCCTGTTCGTCGGACACGGTGGTGCTCTTGCATCGTTCGTCGGCGCGTCGGAGGCAGCCGAGGGCCGCTTCGATGCGGCGCTCCGACCATGATGGGGCCAAGCGACTCCACTCGGCGGCCGCCTCATCATACGACATCCGGGTCGACGGTCGCGCTCGAAAGAGCGTCTGTTTGATGGCGGCCGCAAGCATGCCGCCGCGGCTTCCGCGGTCGTACAGCGACCGAGCCAACCCAATACCGACGACGCTGGTTCCGAGCAGGGTGACCAAGGAAACTCCGGAAACGCCTGGTTGCGCCAGAAGATGGGGTAAAATGGTCACCGCTCTCGCCGCCTCACCCTTGAGCAGGGCATCGCGCCAATCGGCCGCGGTTTCGCCATGCCGGATCCCCAGGAACTCCGACACCCGTTCGAGCGTCAATGAGTCCTTGCCGCCGAGCCCGATCAGTTTGTCGAGTTCGCTTCGGAGCGCCGACAGGCCGCCGCCGGTTGCCCGCACCATGTGCTGCGCCGCCGGTTCTTCGATGACTACCCCATGCCGTTCGGCCTGCAGCAACAACCACCGGAGGGCTCGGTCCTCCGTCAGGGGCTCGACCGCGACGGCTACCGTCCGGCCGGCGAGGTCGTCATCGATCTCGGGTTCGCCGGATCCTTGGATCAGGATCAGAATGGTTTCGGCGGCCGGGCGCTCGAGATACTTGAGCACCGTGGCCTTTGCCTTGGCTCGCTTGTTCCAGGCTTCGACGTCGCGAATGATGGCCACTCGCCGGTCGGCCATCATCGGGAGGGACTGGCAAAGCGTCTCCGCCTGTTCCGGATCGAGGTCGGCAGCCGAGCGGTGATCGAAGTTGAAATCCTTGAGCGAGGGCTCGAGGGTCCGAGCAATGATCTCGGAAACGGCTTCTTCCTTCAGAACGTCTTCGATGCCGTAAAGGTAGATGGCGTTGGGAATCTCCCCTTTGCGAAGGGCCTTATAGAAGGCATCGAACGTCTGTTTCGGCATGGCGTCGCACTAGTCCTTCGAGTCGAGTTCCTGGGTGGAAATCTAAGCCCGCAGAAAGCTCTGCACGAACATCAGGGCGGAGACCGACTTCGCATCCCGAATCTCCCGCCGGCGGATCATCCGACCGATTTCGGACCAGCGGAATTCATGGATCGAGATGAACTCGTCGGGCTCGGGCGCCGCGGCGCCCGGGATCAGGTCCGTCGCGAGGTAGAGGTGAATCCTCTCGTCGGTGAAGCCCGGAGCCGTGAAGATCTCGGTGAGGAGTTGCAGCGATCCAGCCTGGTACCCGGCTTCCTCAAGCAGTTCGCGGTGGGCGCAGCCGTCGGGCGCCTCGCCGGGGCCCAAAGTGCCGGCTGGGATCTCCCATATGAAGCCGTCAGCGGCGTGGCGAAATTGGCGGATCAACACGATTCGGGGGTCGGGATCGGTGATTCGGTCGAGCATCGGAATGACGGCTGCGGCTCCGGGATGGCGGATCATCTCGAGAGACCCATCGGACCCGTCGGGAAACCGGACGGCCTCTTGGTCGAGTTTGATGACGCGGCCGCTATAGATACGCTTGGATGAGACGAGCATAGTAGTCCTATTTAGTACTAATAAACGTTCGGAGCCAGACAGCCGGGATTTTCAACGCTTCCCGCGCCAGATATCCGAACTCCCCGCGCCCTCCTGGGTTGATCGGACTCTGGGGCGCAGGACTGGTAAAGGCCTCGATTGGCCATCGGGCGGCCTCGATTCGGAGCCGCCCGAGGTGGAAGCCGTCACTAACCAGCAGGATGGTACGGGCGCCCGTCATGGCCGCCCAGCGCGCCACCGCCGTCATCGACGCTTCGGTGGACTGTCCTTCGGACAAGGTAATGAGCGAATCGGTCGGAACCCCGGCATCGGTCAGGTAGCGACGCCCAACCTGGGCTTCGCTCTCGTTGTCGCCTGGGTGAGTCCCGCCGGTGAGGACGATCCGCGGAGCCAACCGGAGCCGATAGAGCGTTAAGGCGTGGTCGACCCGAGCCCGCAGGACCGGAGAGGGGCGTCCGTTGTACTGGGCCGCGCCTAAGACGACGATGGCGTCGACCGCCCGCCGTTGATCATCCCGGCTGACCCGATAGACCCACGCAAACTCGGCGACATAGGCCACGGCCACGGTCAGCGCGAGGCGCGCCAGCAACCGTCGGCGGCCACCGTTCACAACAGGAACGATTCACCGAGACGGGGGATGGTGACCTCGGCCACCCCGCAATCCTTGAGGATGACCCCCATGGCGGCGGCCGCCTCGGTTTCCCCGTGGACGACGAAGGCGCGCTTGATCGGTCCGCCCAACGCTTTGACCCAGGAGCGGAGTTCGTGTTTGTCGGCGTGAGCCGAGTACCCGCCGATGGTTTCAACCTCGGCGCGGCGGGGCACCATCTCACCATAGATCTTCACAGAATCGGCCCCCTCTTGAATCCGGCGTCCGAGAGTATGCTCGCCCTGAAAGCCGACGAACAGCACGCAGTTGCGGTGGTCGCCGATGTGGTTGGCGAGGTGGTGAAGGATCCGGCCCGCCTCAGCCATGCCGGAGGCTGCGATAATGACTGCCGGTCCAACCAAGGTATTTAGGCGCTTTGAATCAGCCACGTCCCGAAGGTACCGGACCAGATGGAAATCAAAGATCTGTTCGGTTCGTTCGAGGAACTTTTCCCGGCGGTCGTACACCTCCGGGTGGAGCCGGAATACGGCGGTCGCATCGATGGCCAGCGGGCTGTCAACGTAAATCGGGATGCTGGGAATGGTTCCGTTCCGAACCAACTGATGGAGCGCGTAGATCAGTTCCTGGGTCCGGCCAACCGCAAAGGCTGGAATCAGGATCTTGCCCCCTCGAGCCGCGACTCGTTTGACGACCTCCGCGAGGTGTTGTTCGGCGTTGGCGGTGGACTCATGTTCCCGATTGCCGTAGGTCGACTCGACGATCAGGGTGTCGATTGGACCGACCGGTGGATCCGGGTCTCGGATGATCGGCAACCCGCTCCGGCCGATGTCGCCGGAAAATACCAGCCGGTGTCCGCCGTCTTCGGTCAATCGCATGTCGACCGAGGCCGACCCGAGAATGTGCCCGGCTTCGGCAAACTCGAAGGCCAAGTGCTTTCGGAGGTGGTTGATCCGCTTGTAGGGCTGACCGATGATCAGGTCCTGGACCGCGATGGCGTCGGCCAGGTTGTAGAGCGGCTCGCTTTCGGGGCCCTTGGCTCGACCGTGCCGGGCCAGAAATTCGGCGTCCTTCATTTGAATGTTGGCCGAGTCTGGGAGCATGATCGCGGTCAAATCCCGGGTGGCCGGGGTGGCGTAGATGGGTCCATGGAATCCGTGACGGACTAGGAGCGGTAGCCGGCCTGCGTGGTCGATGTGGGCGTGACTCAGAACGACGGCGTCGATTCGGCGCGGATCGAAGGGGAGCTCCCGGTTTTTCTTGGCGGTTTCCGTCCGCCTGCCCTGGAAGAGGCCGGCATCGAGCAGGATTCGGGCGCCGGCGGCCTCCACCAAATGCATCGAGCCGGTAACCTCTCCCGCGGCCCCCCAAAACGTTAGGCGAATACTCACGTCAATCCTTTCTACCGGGTGCCGAACAGCCGATCGCCGGCGTCGCCCAGACCCGGGAGGATGTACCCCGAGTGGTTGAGCTCGCGGTCGAGGCCCGCAGTATACACGGGCACGTCGGGGTGGGCGGCCTCCAGGGTCCGAACTCCTGCGGGGGCGGCAACCAGACAGAGAAACCGGATCCGGGTGGCGCCGGCCTCCTTCAGTTTGGTCACCGCGGCCACCGCCGACCCGCCGGTCGCCAACATCGGATCGAGGAGAAAGAAGTCACGGGCGCCTCCTTCGGGGATCTTGAAGTAGTAGCTCACCGGTTCCAGGGTGGCATGATCTCGGTACAGTCCGATATGCCCGACCCGGGCTGAGGGAATCAGGTGCAAAATCCCGTCCACCATCCCGAGGCCGGCTCGAAGGATCGGAACCAAGACGAGTTTCTTGCCGGCGACCCGATGGGCCACCATTCGCTCGAGGGGGGTCTCGACCTCGAAGGGTTCAGTCCCGAGGTCTCGAGTAACCTCGTAGGTCATCAGCATGGCAATTTCGCCCAAGAGTTGCCGGAAGTTCTTGGTGGCGGTGGCCTGGTCTCGCATGATCGCCAGCTTATGTTGAATCAGCGGGTGGTCGAGGACCGTGAGGTTTGGATGGCTCGGGTGGACCATGGGCGAAATATGGGGCCACGCGGAATCGGCGGCGAGGGCCCCAGGCCATCCCGTCCCAAGACAACTAATTAAGGGGGTAGGTATGAGAGACGGAATCGTGACCTTGGCGCTTCTGGCCGTTGCGGCCAACCAGACGTTGGCGCAGCCGAACCCATTCAAGCTGCCCAAGTCCACCATCAAAGCCCAAGTGACATACCAGCTGACCGGCGACCAGAAGGGCACAGCGGAGACGGCATTCGACGGAAGCCGGATGATGAGCAAGAGTTCCTCCACCATCAAGATGATGGGGAAAGAAACGAAGTCCTCGGAGTGGACCATGGTAACCGAGGACTCGATGTATACCGCGAACCTCGATAAGAAGGAGGGGCTTGTCGGGCCCAATCTTCTGCCCCACTATGCGAAAGCGTACGACGGGCTCGACGGCGCCGGCAAGCAGCGATTCCACGCCAACATGAAGGACATGGGGGCGTTGATGTCGAAGGCGTTCAATGTTGGTTCGATGGGATCCTTAGGCGACAAGCTTGGCGAACGGACGATCGCCGGGGAAGTGTGCGAGGACCACGCGTTCGCCGGTTTCGAGGTCTGCACGATGAAGCGAGGCCCTCGGGTGTCGCTCCGGACTGCCGGCAATCTCGTCTGTTTCCGGTTCGAGCAGACGGCCACCGCCGTGTCGCTCTCGGCCCCACCCAGTTCGGCTTGGGAAAAGCCGGCGGGCATCGACTTCAAGCCGATGCTTGGGGCGCAAGACGCCGACTCAGCAGCTCGGGGCATGGTCGGATACCTCGCCAGTCAACAACTTTCGGATTCGATAGCAGCTGGCAAAGCGGCAATGGAAAAAGCCAAGTCTGAGGCCGCCGCCAAGGGTGATCCCAAAGCGGGCGATGGCCGTCCGATGACCGACGAGGAAAAGGCCCAAATGAAACAGGCCTGTGAAATGCTCAAGAACTTCGACATGAACAAAGTCCTGGCCGGCGCCTGGCAGCAAATGAAGCGGGAGCTTGGCAACGCGGCGGTCGACGCCGTCAAGCAAGGGGCGACCAGTAAACTCAGGGGGCTCATCAAGAAACCGAGAATTCCCTGAGCTAATCGGCTAGCGGAGCACCGCTCGCACCGAATCGAGGGCTCCGTCGTTGGATGCCGGACGAAGCCGCATCAAAGAGGCGATCAGTTCGTAGATGTGGATGCTCTGAAATGGCCGAACGACGGCCCCGACCCGGAACGCAGGGCCGGTTGCGATGAACATCGCGGCCATCGAGGGTAGGGCGTTGTCATAGCCATGGTTGCCAAGATCGGTCATCGGATTGACGGCCCACCGCTGCCGAGTCGAGATCGTCCAGCCATCGTCGGCCAACGCCAACAGAGGGGCGATTCGCGGGTTGTTTCGAAAATGAAACCGAGCCGGTATGTCCTGACGCTGGTAGACTCGAAGATGGGGATGGGCGTTGACCAAGCCGAGGTAGATCAACTCGGTCCGTTCGGGACCGGGGTCGATCGCGGTTGCCGGTGCGAGGTCGGTAATTTCGCTGGGTTCGATTGGGACGTAGTCGTCCAGGAAGATCACCCGGTCGGGCGCGATGGTGGTCATCCCGTGATCCGAAACGACAATCAGATTGGTCCGGTCGAGGAGACCCCGCGAGGCGAGGCCGTCAACCAACCGGCCGATCGCCGTGTCCACATCGCTGATCGCGGAATCGACCGCCGCCGATTCGGGCCCTCGCCGGTGTCCGATCAGATCAACGCGGTTGAAGTAGAGGGTGACCAGATCCGGGACCTGCTCAACGGGGAGGGAGAGCCACTCGAGCACCTGATCAACCCGGGCGATCGCGGGTACCCGGGGATCGAACGGCCGCCAATAGGTGGGCCGAGTTCCTTGAATTGGTCCTTCGGACCCCACCCAGTACATCGTGGCGGCGCGGCGCCCCTGTTTGATGGCGGTGACCCAAATCGGTTCGCCACCCCACCACCGGGGGTCGCGGTTGCCGATCGTGTCGGCGGTGGAAAAGCGGCCGATCGCTGAATCCACCATCAGGTTGGCTACGATACCGTGATGCTCGGGGTAGAGACCCGTCGCGATGGTGTAGTGGTTCGGAAACGTCTTCGTAGGGAAGGCGGGGATCAGCGCTTTGGCCCGAACGCCGGCGGCGGCGATCGCGCGAAGCCGAACGGCGGCGGGTCGATCAAGGTAGTCGGGACGGAAACCATCGATCGAAACCAGAATCACCAACCGCCTGCCCGCTGGACTGGGCGGGAGCGGGCGGGGCGAGGGCGTGCATCCGCTCAGGACGAGAAGGAGACCGAAACGGGCGAGGGCTTTCATTTCGATGGGTATGGCGTTGCCAGTGAATGAGTTACGCAAGATGGGTTGGGGGTAGATCGGGCGCAACTTCAGGTCTATATTCCTCGCCCTCCAGGCTAGGTAGCTCAGTTGGTAGAGCAGCGGACTGAAAATCCGCGTGTCGGGGGTTCAATTCCCTCCCTAGCCACTTACGGCCTCAGCAGGCGCCTCCTGACTTCGGTTTCGAGGCGTTTTTCCGAGGCGGAGGATCCGAATGACAGTGACCAAGACCGGTCTCGTCCGAGGCGACGACGGACTCGCCCGTTGCTGGTGGGGCGCGTCGGCTCCCGACTACGCCGCTTACCATGACGCCGAGTGGGGTCGTCCGGTGACCGACGACCAGCGGTTGTTCGAGAAGATCTGCCTCGAGGGGTTTCAGGCTGGTCTGAGCTGGCTCACGATCCTTCGCAAGCGGGCCAGTTTTCGCCGCGGTTTTGCTGATTTCGAGTTCGGGCGAGTCGCCCGGTTCACCGGCCGGGACGTGGCCCGGCTCCTCAAAGACGCCGGCATCGTTCGGCACCAGGGCAAGATCGAGTCGGCCATCAACAATGCCCGGCGAGCCCTCGACCTTCAAGAGAGCCACGGTTCCCTGGCCGCCTACTTCTGGGGCTTCGAACCGGATCCCAAGAGTCGGCCGAAACGGCTGACCCGAGCCGTGCTGATGACCATGGCGACCTCACCGGCCTCGGTGGCGTTGTCGAAGGACCTGAAGAAACGGGGCTGGACCTTCGTCGGACCGACGACGATGTACGCTTTCATGCAGGCGATGGGCCTCGTCAACGACCACGTGGAAGGTTGTACCTGCCGGGAGGGAGCGGTGAGGGAGCGGCTCCAGTTGATCCGTCCTGGCCCAAGGACCCTTGCGTAAACCGCTATTTGCCATAACGTTACGCGTACCAGCCCCCGGCTGGCCGCCGATTCGCTAGATTACAGAGTCTTTTCCCCCAGGATCCATGACCACTGCAGACGTTACGACCAAATGGCGTGAGCTAGTAGCGAAGTATCAGCAACCGATCAATCGGTCCGCGATTACGCAGATCTGTACCACCATGATTCCGTTAGTGATCGGACTGGTCTTGATGGCGCTGGCCATCAAGGTCCATTACTGGCTGGTTCTCCTCCTCGCCATCCCGACCGGTGGACTGTTGATCCGCACGTTCATCGTGATGCATGACTGTGGGCACGGGTCGTTCTTCAGTTCGCGGCGGTGGAACGACATCGTCGGCTTCATTACCGGGGTGATGACCTTCACACCGTACATTCAGTGGCGGCGCGACCATGCGATTCACCACGCTACGTCCGGAAACCTCGACAAGCGAGGCTGGGGCGACGTCGCCACCCTCACGGTCAAGGAGTACATGGCCCTCTCCCGATTCGGGAAGGTCAAGTACCGGATTTACCGTAACCCGATCCTGCTCTTGGTGTTCGGCCCGATATTCCTGATCATCAAGCATCGGTTCCCGACGCCGGGTGCGATGACGACCGCCAAGGAACGATTCAACGTGCACGCGACCAATATCACGCTGGTCGCCGTCACGATCTTGCTCGGTTTTCTGGGTGCACTCGATGAGGCTGCCGCCATTTACCTTCCGGCGTTCATGGTGGCTGGGTCGGCCGGCGTGTGGCTTTTCTATGTCCAACATCAGTTCGAGGACGCCTACTGGAAACCGGCTCAAGATTGGGACTATGCTACTTCGGCCCTCCAAGGCAGTTCGTACCTCAAGCTGCCGAAGGTGATCCAGTGGTTCACCGGGAACATCGGCCTCCACCATGTCCATCACTTGAGCCCGCGGATCCCGAACTATCGGTTGCAGCAGTGCCATGACGAGCACCCGGAACTCCAGAATGTGCCGACCATCGGCTTTTGGGTCGGCATCAAGGCGCTTGGCCTCAAGCTTTATGATGAAGACGCCAGGAGGCTGATCGGGTTTGGCGAACTCCGAAAACGGTTCGGCAAGCGCTAACATCATGACGTTCGAACCAGTGGCGGCCGAAAGCCGCCCCTTTTCGTTGCCACCGGTTCCGTTTGCGGCCTTCGCGGTCACCCACCCAGGACTCGAGTCGGTCCTCACCATGGAGTTGAACCGACTTGGCCTTGCCCCGAGTGCCCCGGTTGCCGGGGGTTGCCAGTTCGTTGCCTCCCTTGATCAGATCATTCGGGCCAATCTTTGTTTGAGAACGGCCACCCGGGTGCTGGTTCGGGTGGCCATGTTTCGAGCCCGGTCGTTCATCGAACTCGAACGGCACGCCCAGCGGGTCGGCTGGGGGCGGTTCCTCGGCCCGGGTGTGGCGGCCCATTTCCGGGTCACCAGCAAGAAATCGAAACTGTTTCACGAGAAAGGAATCGCGGAACGGCTGGCGACCGCGGTCCAGACCACGGGGGCGGGCGTCGAAATAGCAACCAGTCGAGCTGAGGCCGAGCTCGAGGAACGGGATGTGACCGTCCCGACGACCGTGCAACGGTTCGTGGTGCGGTTTCACTATGATGATTGCACCATCAGTGCCGACAGTTCAGGTCCGTTGCTGCATCGTCGTGGCTACCGGCTGGCGTCCGCGAAAGCACCCCTCCGGGAAACCCTCGCCGCCGGGCTGCTCCTCGGCAGCGGTTGGGACGGCTCGACCCCTCTGATTGATCCGATGTGTGGATCGGGCACCATCCCAATCGAAGCGGCCCTCATTGCCCGCCGGATGGCGCCTGGGCTCAGGCGACGGTTTGCGTTTGAGCGGTGGCCTGAGGTGGACCAAGCCCTGGTCCAGAGGATTCGATCCGACGTCGCGGCCGAGTCCCTAGCCAAGAGCCCGGTCATTCTGATCGGAAGCGATCGAGATGCCGGCGCCGTGGCAGCGTCGGCGGCCAATGCTGCGGCGGCCGGAATGTCCGACGTGGAGTGGCGCGAGGGAGCGGTGTCCACGTTGACGCCGCCCGCCGCCCGAGGATGGATCGTGACCAATCCGCCCTACGGGGCTCGCGTCGGCGACCGCACCAAGCTCCGTGATCTCTACGCCCAGTTCGGCAATGTGCTGCGACAAAGGTGCCCAGGCTGGCATGTGGCCATGGTTTCGGCCGACCGAATGCTCGAAGGGCACGTTGGGCTCCGATGGCACGACGTGGCGGCGACCGACAACGGCGGGATCCCGGTACGTTTTGTGGTCGGCGAGGTTCCGGAAGCATGACGGACACCCTGCCGATCGAGGGGGCGCTGCCGGCACTTTGGGAGGCGCTCGAACGGTTTGGCGCCGCGGTCCTGGTGGCCGAGCCGGGTGCCGGCAAGACCACCATGGTTCCTTGGCGGTTGCTGGGCGCTCCTTGGTTGGCCGGGAATCGGATCATCATGCTCGAGCCCCGCCGGGTTGCCGCTCGCGCGGCGGCGGCCCGAATTGCCTGGCATCTGAACGAGCGGGTGGGCCAGACGGTTGGCTACCGAGTCCGGTTCGATACCGTCGTCTCGGCCCAGACCAGGATCGAAGTGGTCACCGAAGGGGTGCTGACCCGGCTGCTCCAGAATGATCCCTCGCTCTTGGGGTACGGTGTTGTCATTCTGGATGAGTTTCACGAACGAAGCCTGCCAGCCGACCTTGGCCTCGCGCTGACCTTGCAGGCGAGGGAGATTCTCCGGCCTGATCTGAGGGTGTTGGTGATGTCCGCGACCATCGACGCCCCCGCCGTCGCCGCGGTCCTTGGTGGCGCACCGATTGTCGATGCGCCGGGCCGGATATTCCCCGTCGAGACTCGGTATCGGCCGGGCAAGCCGGGGCAACGACTCGAGGCCCAGGTCGCGGCCGTCGTTCGTGAAGCGTTGGCCGACGAGGACGGAGACGTGTTGGTGTTTCTTCCGGGCATCGGGGAAATCAGTCGCGTGCAGTCGTTCTTGACCGAAGGCGGGCCAGTCGTGCCCGCAGCCGTTCTGCCGCTTCACGGCACCCTCAGTCCGGAACAGCAGGATGCGGTACTGGCCCGAGGAAGTGGCCGGCGGGTCATCCTTGCCACCTCGATCGCGGAAACCAGCCTAACGGTTCCGGGGGTCCGAATCGTGATCGACGGTGGTCTGATCCGGACGCCGCGGTTTTCGCCGCGGACTGGAATGTCCCGGCTGGAGACGATTCGGGTGACCCGCGCGTCGGCCGATCAGCGTCGCGGCCGGGCGGGGCGAACGGAGTCCGGGGTCTGCTATCGGCTGTGGTCGGCCGGAGAAGACGCCGGGTTGCTGGCGCACCGCACCCCCGAGATTCTCGGATCCGATCTGGCCTCGCTGGTGCTCGACCTGGCGGCCGCAGGGGTGACTGACCCCGACGAATTGCGGTGGCTCGATCGCCCGCCTGCGGGCGCGTTGGGCCAGGCTCGCGAACTCCTTGGCGAACTCGCCGCGATCGATGATCGCGGGCGGCTCACGCCGATGGGGCGGGCCATGACCCAGTTGGCGCTCCATCCGCGCCTGGCTCACATGGCCGTGCGGGCAGGTCAGGAGGGGCTCGGTGGTTTGGCGGCGGTGGTGGCGGTGGTCCTCTCGGATCGCGACATGGCACGCCGGACCCACCCCCACGAACTGCCGGACGTGGACCTGAGGCTCCGGATTGACGCGGTTGCCTCGGAACGTCTCCCGCTGGGGTTCGATGTGGATTGGGGGGCCGTGACTCGAGGCCGCCGTGAGGTCAAGACTTGGCGGGAACGACTCGGTGTTCGAGAGTCGGGGCGCCCCTCGGCCGAGGCCGCGGGTCGGCTGCTGGCCTGGGCCTATCCCGACCGGATTGCCCAGCGGCGGGATGGTCAGCCGGGGCGATTTCTCCTTCGCAACGGTCGGGGTGCCTCAGTGCCTCCGAACCAACCGCTGGCTCGGACCGACTACCTCGTCGCGGCCGAGCTTGACGATGCTGGTCCTGAGAGCCGGATTTCGATTGCGGCGCCGCTCGATGCCGAGACGCTGGCGGAGATCGTCGCGGCCGACGGCCGATTGGTGCAACTGGTAGAGTGGGACCGGGCCAAGCGATCGGTGCGGGGGGTCGAGCGGTTGATGTTGGGCGCGCTCGTCATCGAGGAACGGCCGGTGCGGACCATCGAGCCGGCCGTGGCGGCTCAGACCGTGTTGGAGGCGGTTCGGCGTGAGGGATTGGCCGTGTTGCCATGGTCGGCGTCGGCGGTCAACCTGAGGCAGCGGTTGGCTTGCCTCCATCTGGTCGATGCAACTTGGCCGGATCAAGGCGATGAGTGTTTGCTCGAACAATTGGAAGATTGGCTCGGTGGGGCGGCACAAACCGGCGACATGAGCAAAACCGATTGCGGGCCATTGCTGCTCGGGCGGCTGACGAACGAGCAAAGAAGGGGGCTTGATCGGCTAGCGCCCTCGCACTACGTGGTACCCACGGGATCACGGGTTGAGCTCGACTACCACGATCCAGCAGCGCCGGTGCTCGCGGTCAAACTCCAGGAGATGTTCGGTGAAACAACGACCCCGAGAATTGCCGGTGGCAGGTTGGCCGTTACCGTTCATCTCCTCTCCCCGGCCGGTCGGCCGCTCCAGGTCACTCGCGACCTCGCCGGGTTTTGGCAGACCAGTTACTTCGATGTTCGCCGAGAGATGAAGGGCCGCTACCCGAAGCATCCGTGGCCCGAAAACCCGCTCGAAGCCACGCCGACCCGTCGGACCAAACGAAGAGCCTAGAACGTCTCCCTGGCAGGGTCAGGGGCGGGCAATAAACCCGCGAATGAGCCGGGAGACCTCCTCGGGAAACTCGTGGACGACCCAATGGGTTCCTTCGGGGATCCGGTGGATCGTCAAATCCGGCACGAACGCGTCAAGCCCCACCAGATTGCCGGTCAGCAGGGCATCGTCCTTCTCGCCCCAGATGACCAAGGTCGGCACTTTGACGGTAAAGTCGCCGAGGGAGGTGCCGGTGACCAGGGTATCCTGGGTGCCAGGGCCGGGAGGTCCGATCCGGGAGGCGCGGTAGTAGTTGAGTCCGCCGGTGAGGGCGCCAGGCTGTCGATAGGCCTCCCGGTACGCCCGTTCATCGTCCGCCGTGAACTTCCCTTGGGCCTTGAGCCCGGAAAAGATCCCGATGATCGGCGCATAGTCATCAACAGCGAGTCTCGCCTCGGCTTGGGCCGAGCGGAAAAACAGCATATAGGCACTAGCCTGCTGCTGCGCCTTGTTCTCCCGCAGTTCCCTGGAAAAGACGATCGGGTGGGGTGCGTTGATGATGATGAGCTTCTTGAGTAACCCCGGATACTTGCTCGCAAAGCCCCACGCGATGGCGCCCCCCCAGTCATGGCCGACCAACACGAACGGTTTTCCGCCGTTCAGGCTGGCGGCGAGGGCGCGAATGTCCTCGATCACGTTGGCGGCGCGATAGTCCTCGACGGCGGCGGGTTTCTCGGACAACCCAAAACCCCGAAGATCCGGCGCGACGGCCAGGTAGTCTTGGCCGAGGTCCGCGAGCTGGTCTTTCCAGGCATACCAGAATTCGGGAAAGCCGTGCATGAAGAGCACCAGGTCGCCCTGGCCGGCGCGGACATAGTGCAGCCTGACGCCGTTGACCGGCGCATACTCGTGCAGCATCGGCGACCTCCGTTGGGCGGTTGTGGTCCCCGCGATCGTCAGGGCCAGCGCGGTGGCCAGGATCAGGCTTCTCATGCGGGGTACAGCGTGCCGCCCTCGTGCGCCAATTTGCGGAGCAGTGCGGGCGGGCGATACCGCTCCCCGTGCTGGTCGGCCAGCTCGCTGCACTCCGATTCCAGCCGTTTGGCCCCGATGTAGTCGATGTACGACGCCACGCCGCCGTAAAACGGACAAAACCCCCATCCAAGGATCGAACCGACATCCGCGTCCTGGGGCCGAGTGACGACGCCCTCCTCCATGCATCGCAGGGTCTCGACGGCTTGGATATGAAGCAGACGCCGCTTGACCGAATCAAGCGAAGGTTGGCTGGCCGCTGGCGGATATTGTTTGGTCAGGCCGGGCCACAGTCGTTTCTCGCCGTCAGCGGGGTAGTCGAAGAAGCCCGCTTTGGTCTTTTGGCCGAAACGGCCCTGGTTCACCATGAAGTCGACGATCGCATCGGCGGGGTGGGCCTGGTACCGGTCGCCCATGTCGGCCTTGGTCTGGAGCCGGATCTTGTGGGACAGGTCGAGGTTCACCATGTCAGCCACAGTCAACGAGCCCATCGGCATGCCGGCCAGGCTGCCGGCGTTATCGATCAACGCCGGATGCACCCCTTCAGCCAGCATCGCGATACCTTCGACGAGATAGGTGCCGAAGACTCGGCTCGTAAAGAACCCTCGGCCAAGGCAAAGTAGTGTAGTGATTCGCCACCGAATAACAACATTGAGGTCACCATCAACTGCGTACAACCATGGGTGATAATCGTGCGCGA
>JAYTTT010000367.1:0-19855 GCA_043744895.1 Gemmatimonadota bacterium
GCTCGACCGCGGGGGCTATCCCAGCGGGGTCGTGGTGACCGACGAACAGATGGCGCAGATCCAGCTCCAACGGCATCGCCCCCTCGGAGAGTGGAACTATACCATTCATCCACACGCGAGGTGAGCATGATGATGCAGTTATTTCTTTACAAGTCCTAAGGGAAACGTGTTGGAGTTCGCATTTGAGGGCGACACCGTGACTCCCGTTACCGACGGCGCGTCCTTGCGGCTCGCTCGCACCGCCGCCGCGGAGCGGTACGGCGCACTCGCTGGCCTCAAGCCGCGCGATGGCACCCTGTGTAGGAACTGCGGCGGGAGCGGTTGGATCGGACCCCAGCATTTGCGGTGCGGTGCCTGCGGGGGTGCCGGCCGAACGGTGTGAAAACGTCAGCGTCCTCTGGAGCTACAGCCGACCGGAACGGCCGGCTCCGGTCGATCGAGGTACCGTCCATCTTCGCCCTGGGTGCCCAAGACAGTCTTCGCTACGCCTATCCCCTGCCATCGACGAGCTCCTCACCGCGAAGGGCGTGGGCGGCGAAACGTTCCCGTACACCTACAATCGAAGGCGGCAGGATTCGCTCCTCATGTACCCGGGTGGCCGCACCCGGGTTGGCCTCTGGGACGGAGATGGTAACCAGGTTCTCGACTCGATCCTCAACACCGGCGGGACTGGAACCGGCCGATGGCCGTACGCTGCCCTGCGCCGGGTGAGCGGTCGGCTCTTCGACGGGCGGGGCAAGGTGTGGCGCTCGATCGACCGGTCATTCTTCGGCGATAGCCTCAAGGCCGGATTCAATGGGTTAGGGCTCGTCGACTCGACCAAGTTCCACCAGTCAGGGAAAAACCAGCTCCACAACAACGTCGAGTACGGGTCGCGAGAAACGTTCATCATGGACCCGCTGGGCAACATGAGCGTCCTGACCCGTCGAGACTCGATCAATGCGGGCGGAACCTGGACTACCAAAACGACCAACAACTCCTACGTGTACCGGGCGGCAACCGGAAGGCTGGTAACGCTGCTGGAATCCCTGACTCAGACGACGTATCACTACGACCTGAGCGGCAACCTACACTTTGAATCGCAACTGCTGACGGCCGGCAAGCGCGAACGGGCAGCGACCTATGATGCGGCCGGCCGCCTGGGCCACCTATGGTGCGATGGTGCCGCTCGACTCCCACCACGTGTCGATGAAGGGATACTTTCCGAGCGCCGCGGGAAAGAACGTCCACTTCCGGTTGGGTGAGTCGACGGTGTACGTCATCGACCGTGACGCCGCCGCGTTGACCGGCATCATCAATTCCACCAACGTTGATTCTGCGGGCCAGCCAACCACCGGCCACGAGGCGTGGAGCATCGTGGTGCACCGGATCGACGGCAGGTGGAGGGTGGTCCAGGCCCACGAATCGTATCCTCGAATACCGCCGCCGAAATGAGGAGAGAGGGGGACACCTCCTCACGTCCTGATCGCCCGTGACGAGCCCATCCGCCGCGCCAGCCACGGCCGTCGCCAGGACCCAGCGGTCGGCCGGATCGCGCCGACTGGTAACTGGCTCCGGTCCGGCAGAAGGCCGAGGGCCCGACCTGATCGTCGTATTGACGTCACGTTTCCCTGGCGTAACCATAGCCTTTGGAAAGGAGCGGCTTTCCGTCCTTGACGGTGACCACCACCGCGCCGCCGAGATCGCCGGTCCGAACGCCGCGAATCTTCAGACCGTCGAGCCACGCTTCTGGCCAGTATGGTCCGTGTAGGGAGAGCCAACGCGTCGTTCATCTCGGGCGCCGCGGCCGACATGTTAGTTAGCCCGCGGTGCATGACCGAAGCTCTGCCAAGTACATGAATCGCGACACGGCACCCCTGCTAGCCAACTCCGCAACGGTTGTCAGGTAGTTTGCCTGAGACTGGAACGATGCTACGCCTGAGAAGCGTTCAAGTTCCTCGCGGTGCTTATGGATCGCGGCAAGCCTTCCACTCGCGTTGCGAACGACGCTTGTGGATCTGTCCTCAGTCTCGAGCAACCGAAAGCCGGCACCTTCAAGAAGCGATTCGTTCCAACCGGCGGGCACGAACTGCGTGTACCCGTGGATGCTCCGAAGTTGAAGCTCGGCGTTCGAAACCGCGCCAGTGATGACGCCAGCGTCTGTGATCAAGAATCGACCCGTTGGGTGCAGAAGCGCCGAAACTTGTCGGAAGAGGGCCTGCCGATCGCGGACGTGGAGGACCATGTCTATTGCAAGCGCGCAATCAAAGAGGCCGAGCTCGGTTGGTAGCGGCTCGTTCAGGTCTGCTACCTGCGCGGCAAACCGTGTCTGTACGTTGATCTCAGCAGCACGCGCGTAGCCGACTCGGACTGCGGAGGGGCTGAGTTCGAGGCCGAGGCCAGTGCAGCCAGACTCGGAGAGCAAGAAGGTCAGTGGCCCGCAGGGGCCGCTGCCCAAGTCGAGAAGGCGGCTCGAAGCGTCGAGGTGAAGGCGGCGAGCGTCCTGTCGCAATTCTGCAGCGCTGATCCAGGAGTGTTGGCCGATGTCTTCGCCGTAGGCGTCACGACGAATCGCCCGCATCAACGGCGAGTCGAATTCACGATAGAACGGTTCGTACTGGTCCGCTTCTGACGAGTTTGCAGTCATGGCGTTCCTCCCCGGGCTGACGAATCGTACTTGACCCCGCGAGGCCCGTTTCGAAGCGGCGCGGCCGATCCTCGTCAAATGTATCGGGCGGCCGCACCACTTCAAAACGAGGCGCACTTGGGTTCGCGTGGTGCTGAACAATGATTCCCGGCCCGGTGAGGCAACGTTTTGCCGGGGTCGCGGCTCTAATGGGAGTCCGAAGAACGCCCACTCGATCCCCGAGCCCCGATGCCCAGTCTCCGCCTGGCCATTCGTACCTTGGTCCGCAGCCCGTTCGTCACCCTGGTGGCCGTGTTCTCATTGGCGCTCGGCATCGGGGCCAATACCGCCATCTTCTCGCTGATCCAGGGATTCCTGCTCCGATCCATCCCGGCCGCTGCGCCGGACGAACTGGTCAAGTTGCTGGCCCAGGGTCCGAACCCCGGGAGCCAGTCCTGCAACGCGGCCGGCGGCTGCGCCGTGGTGTTCAGCTATCCGATGTTTCGCGATCTCGAAAAGGGCCAGACCGTGTTTACCGGGCTGGCCGCCCACCGGAGCAACGGCGCGGACCTGGCGTTTCGGGGCAAGTCGGTGAGCGGCGAGGGGATGGGCGTCTCCGGCTCATACTTTTCGGTCCTAGGCTTGAAGCCGGCACTCGGCCGCCTCCTCGGCCCCGAGGACGACCGGGCGATCGGGTCGAGCCCGGTGGCCGTCCTGAGCCACCGGTTCTGGACGAGTGAACTGGGCGCCGACCCGTCGGTGCTGAACCAGACCATTCTCGTGAACGGGATCGCCCTCACGATCGTGGGTGTCGCTCCCCCCGGTTTCGACGGCACCACCCTCGGCACCCGGGCGCGGGTGTTCGTCCCCATCACGCTCGGCAAGGTGACCGGCTGGGAGGCGTTCGAGGACCGGCGGAGCTACTGGGTCTATCTGTTTGCCCGGCTCAAGCCCGGCGTGACCATCGAACAGGCGAGCGCCCGCCTCAACACCCTCTATCATCCGATTGTCAACGACGTCGAAGTGCCGCTGCAGTCCGGCGTCCCCGACGAGATGCTGGCCCGGTTCAAGGCGAAGGAGATTCGCCTCGAACCGGGCAGCCTGGGGCAGAGCCAGCTCCGCCATCAGACCGCCACGCCGCTCCTCCTGTTGATCGGGCTGACCACCATCGTCCTGCTGGTGGCCTGCACCAACGTGGCCAACCTGCTGCTGGCCCGCGCGGCGAGCCGGGCGGCCGAGATGGCGGTCCGGTCGTCGTTAGGCGCCCAGCGGAGCCAGCTGATCGGCCAACTGGTGACCGAATCCGCCATCCTGGCCGTGCTCGCTGGTGGCTTGAGCCTCGGGATCGCGAAGGGCACGCTCGGGATGATCACCTCGTTCCTGCCGGCGGAAATGACCCGGAACGTCCCGTTCGTGCTCGACGGCCCGGTGCTGCTGTTCGCAGTGGTGCTCTCGATCGCCACGGCGTTTCTGTTCGGCGTAGTCCCCGCCCTGCAGGCCACCCGGCCCGACCTCCTCAGTGTCATCAAGGCCAACGCCGGGAAGGGCTCGGTGGGCCGAGGGGCCGTCCGGTTCCGGAGCGGGCTGGTGACGGCGCAGATCGCTCTCTCCATGGCCCTCCTCTGTTCAGCCGGCGTCTTCGTCCGGAGCGTCGTGACCTTCGCCCTCGCCCCGTCCCAGATGGGCTACACCCCGCCGCGCGAGGCGGCGCTCTTCCGTCAGGTTGAAGCGGATCTCGCCGCCATCCCCGGAGTGACCGCCGTTGCCTCGGCCCAGGTGCCGGTCCTGACGGGCTGGAGCAACGGGGGCGACGTGGACGTCGAGGGATTCAAGACCACCCTCGAAACCGACATCAACATCCGCACCAACCGGGTCGGCCCCGGCTACTTCGAGGCGTTAGGCATCCCTGTCCTGCAAGGCCGTGAGTTCCAGGCGTCGGACGGGATCGGCGCGCCGAAGGTGGCGGTCGTGAACGAGGAATTCACCCGGAAGTTCGGCCTCGGCGCCAACGCCCTCGGCCGCCGGGTGACCTGGGGCAACGCCATGGTGGCCCGTCGGCCCGGCGAAGTCCACGACGACTATCAGATCGTCGGGTTCGTGAAAAACTCGGCCTACAACGAGGTCAAGGAGGACAAGCCCCAGCCCCTGTTCTTCACCGCCCACCGGCAGGACTCGGTGACCGGCCGCCTCGTCCTGTACGCCCGGACGAGCGTCGGCACATCGGCCGTCCTCCGCGCCATCCCGCCGCTGGTGGCCAGGCTCGACCCGAATCTGCCGGTCGCCGACCTCACGACGCTGCCACGACAGATCAAGGAAAACGTCTACCTCGACCGAATGGTCTCGACCCTGTCCGCCGCCTTCGCGATGCTGGCGACGCTGCTCGCCGCGATCGGAATCTACGGCGTGCTGGCCTACAACGTCACGCTCCGGACCCGTGAAATCGGGGTCCGGATGGCCCTCGGGGCCGACGCCCGGCAGGTCCAGTCAATGGTGACGAAGCAGGTGGCCGTGATGACCGCGATCGGCGGGACAATCGGAATCGTGGCGGCGTTCGGCATCGGCCGGGCGGCCCAGTCGCTGCTGTTCGGCCTCAAGGGCTACGACGTGGTGGCCTTCGCGGGCGCTGCGATCGCCATCACCGTCGTGGCGCTGTCGGCCGGGTACACGCCGGCGCGCCGGGCCTCGCGGATCCCGCCGACCCAGGCACTCCGCGCGGAGTAAGCTCCCGGGCCGCCGCCTTCACCAAATCCCGGCCGCGGCCCCCCCATCGACCGGCAGCGCAATGCCCGTCACGAACGAAGCCGCGTCCGAACAGAGCCAGGTCACCGCCTGCGCCACCTCATCCGGATTCCCGCCTCGCCCCGGCAGCCTGGTTCGGAACCAGTCTTCGACCCCGGGAATGGCGAAGGCCCGCTCAATCATCGGCGTCATGATCATCCCCGGGCAGACGCAATTGATCCGAATGCCCCGGTTGAGATACTGGAGCGCGGCCGACTTCGAGAGGCCGATGACGCCGTGCTTGCTCGCCGAATAGGCCGGGCTTCGGACATAGCCGGTCAGGCCCGCGACCGAGGAATCGTTGACGATGGTGCCCGACCCCTGAGCCAGCATCTGGATGATCTGGTATTTCATCCCGAGCCAGACCCCTTTCAGATTCACCGCCATCATCCGATCCCAATCGGCCTCGGTGACTTCGTGCAGCAACGCGCCGCCCGACACCCCGGCGTTGTTGAAGGCGCAATCGAGCCGGCCATACGCCGCCACCGCCTTCTTCACCATCGCCTCGGCATCGGCGGCCTCCGCCACGTCCGTTTTGACGAAGATGGCCTCGCCCCCGCCCCGCCGGATCTCGGCCACGGTTGCCTCTCCCTCCTCGACCCGGCGAGCGGCGATGACCACCCGGGCGCCTTGCTCGGCAAACCGAATCGCGGTCGCTTTGCCAATCCCGGAGTTTCCTCCGGTGACCAACGCCACCTTGCCGTCAAACGGTCGCGTCATGAAGTGGGATCCTCCCAATGGAATGAGGGGTGCTGAAAACGAAAGCAGCGTGGCGGAATCTGTCCCTGAGTTGGGCCCCTGGGAACCACCCCGTTCCGCTGCTTGCGTCCCTTCCGACCCTGGCCGATACTTGAACGACTCTCATTGGCATGTGCAACACTACTCCCTTCCGAGGTTCCGGATGACGCTGGGGATCGCGGAAGCGCGGAAACTGAACGGCCGCTGGATCGTTGCACTGGTGTGCGCCGCCGCCCGGTTGAACGCGCAGGCCGTGACGCCGGCGTCGCTCCAGGCCCGCGAGGTGCCGCGCGCCGACACCGCGCTCGTGATCCACGCCGGCGACCGCGACCTCGTCGCCGAGTTACGGGTGCCCCAGGGCGCCGGACCGCACCCGCTCGCGATCGTGATCCACGGCGGTTGCTGGATGACCAAGTTCGCCGATGCCCGCTACATGAGGCCGCTGGCCGAGGCGTTGCGGCAGGACGGAATCGCGACCTGGACCATTTCGTATCGCCGGGCCGACGAAGTGGGCGGCGGATGGCCCGGCACCTTCCTCGATGTGGCCGCGGCAACGGCGCAGGTCCGCTCGCTCGTCGCGCGGTACCGACTCGACACTACCCGGGTGATCGCCTCGGGCCATTCCGCCGGGGCCCACCTGGCGCTCTGGCTCGCGGCCCAACCGAAGCTGCCCCCCTCGAGCGCCGGACACGCCGCGAAGGACGCCCTCCGGATCGGCGCCGTCGTCGCCCTCGACGGGCCGGGCGATCTGGCGGCCTCGAACCCAGGCATCACCAAGATTTGCGCCGGCAACGTGCTCGAACAACTGTTGGGTGGCGCCCCGGACGCCGTGCCGGATCGATGGCGCGAAGCCTCCCCTGCGTCGTGGCTGCCCCTCGGCGTGCCCCAGGCAATGGTCCGCGGCGGACTCGATGCCCGGTTGCCCGCGTTGAACGCGGCGGCGGGCAGCATGGCGCCGTATGCGGAACGCGCCCGAGCCGCCGGCGACAGTTCCTGGGTGGTCACCGCCGACAGCACCAGCCACTTCGCGATGCTCGATCCCGAGCAGCCGGTGTTCGCCATCGTCATAAAGGCCATGCACGACGCCCTGGCCGCCATCAACCGCTCACCGTCCAATCACTAGAGCCCATGCGCACTTTGCTGCTGCTCGTCGTGTTCCTCGGGGTGGGTTGCGCCACGCCCCAACGGTACGACGTCGTCATCCGGGGTGGCCGGGTCATCGACCCCGAATCCGGCCTCGACGCGATCCGCAACGTCGGGGTTCTCGGGGATCGAATCGCCCGGATCTCCGATCAGGCCCTCGACGGCGCCAAGACGATCGACGCCACCGGGCTCGTCGTCAGCCCCGGCTTCATCGACCTCCACCAGCACGACCACGGCGCCGCGGCCTATCGCGTCAAGGCGCTGGACGGCGTCACCTCCGCCCTGGAAATGGAGACCGGTGTTCCCGACATCGCGAAGTTCGTGGCGGCGCGCCAGGGCAAGGCGCTCATCAACTATGGCGCCACCGTCAGCCAGGAAGCCGCCCGGGTCGTCGCCTGGGGTGACACCCTCACGACGAGCCCCATGGGCCCCGCCGGCTCGGTCGATGACCCCGCGTCCGGACCGGCGACCAACGACCCGGCCACCGACGAGCAACTCGAGCGGGAAGTCGCCTTCCTCGAGAAGGGCCTCGCCGACGGCGCCCTCGGGATCGGCATCGGGCTCGAATACACCCCGGGCGCCACTCGGCTCGAGATCATCCGGCTCTTCCAGTTGGCCGCCAAGTGGAATCGCCCGGTGTTCGTCCACATCCGGAGCGTCGGAGCCCTGGAGCCCGGGTCGAGCGTCGAGTCGGTGGGCGAAATGATCGCCGCCAGCGCCGTGTCCGGGGCGCCCGTGCACGTGGTCCATATCAACTCGAGCTGCATCCGGTTCGTACGGGACTGCCTGGCCATGATCGAGGGGGCCCAGGCCCGGGGTATCGACATCAGCACCGAGGCGTATCCGTACGGCGCCGGCATGACCAGCATCGCCTCGGCCCTCTTCAACCCGGGCTGGAACACCCGCCGGGCCATCGGGTACGACGCCATCGAGATTCCGGAAACCGGCGAGCGACTGACCCAGGCGAGATTCGAGGCTCTTCACAAGGCGGCCGGGGCCGTCAACGTGCTGATCCACGCCAACCCGGACTCGATCGTCGCCGTGGCGATCAACTCGCCGCTCACGATGATCGCAAGCGACGGGCTCCAGAGCCACCCGCGCCAATCCGGGACCTACGCGAGAATCCTGGCGCGTTACGTCCGGACCGAGAAGTCACTGACGCTGATCGAGGCGATCCGGAAGATGTCCCTGATGCCGGCCCAGCGACTCGAAGCGGCCACCCTCGCGGCCCGCCGCAAAGGCCGGCTCCAGGAAGGCGCCGACGCCGACATCATCGTCTTCGATCCCGCCACCATCGAGGACAAGGCCACGTATCGGGCCCCGAAGGAGCCGAGCGTCGGCATGAAGTACGTGCTGGTCATGGGGACCCCGGTCGTGGAGGCCGGACAAGTGGTGGTCGGCGCGGCGCCCGGCCAGGCGATCAAAGCCGACCCGCCGGCCCGGCCGTAGTACATTGACACTCGCCCTCGAGGCGGCATGGTGACGATCCAGCAGGAGACCGGTCAGAAGCAGACGCACGAGTGGAAATCCGGCCAGGCCTACTGGCTCGACGCCGACCCTCCGGGCAAGAAACTCCACGCCGACCTGAACGAGACCAAAGACCCGATCGAAGTCATGGTCGTCGAATTGAAGAAGGACAGGTAGGGACGAACAGAATCTTCGAGATCGGCACCGCCTCGCGGGCCTCGGTGCTGCTCGCCACCGTCTATCTATATTGACTGCGGCTAAACCGTCATTCGCACGCTAATCCAGGAGTTCCCTTCATGCGTTACGCCCCCGCCGTTCTGCTCCTCGCAACGACGGCCGTCGGTTGCCAGTCGAAGTCACCCAAGGCCGCGGCGGGTCCGGCGGCCGCCGGGGTCGCGGCAACCGGGAATCAACTGACCGGCTCGGTCCTCGAGCGCCTCGACGCGGCGCCCTACATCTACCTCCGCATCAGCACCTCCAAGGGCGAAGTCTGGGCCGCCGTCCCCACGGCCGGGGTCGAGGCAGGGGCCACCGTGACGGTCTCCAACGCCATGCCGATGGGCCGGTTCGAGTCGAAGTCGCTGAACCGCACATTCGACGAGGTCTACTTCGGGACCCTGACGCCGGCGGACGGGGCGGCAGGGAACCCCGCCAGCCCTCACGGCGGTGGCCCGCCGCCGCCGGCCGCACCGGTGGTAGTCGGCAAAGTGGAGAAGGCCACCGGATCGGGCGCCCGCACCATCGCCGAGGCGTGGGCTGACAAGTCAGCATTGGCTGGCAAGACCGTCACGATCCGCGGCGTGGTCGTGAAATACAACTCGGGCGTCATGAGCAAAAACTGGATCCATCTTCAGGATGGCAGTGGAGACGCAGCGCACGGCACCAACGACATCAGCGTCACGTCGCTCGACACCACGGCCATAGGGGCCACCATCACGATTACGGGTACCGTCCAGACCAACCGGGATTTCGGGGCCGGCTACAAGTATGCCGTCATGGTCGAAGACGCGAAGGTTCTGAGCAAGTAAGGCGACAGGGCGCAACTATTCCCACAGCGGACCGGCCCCAGTATCGGTCGCTCGTGACGGACGACAAAGGCCGTCCGCGTATGCAACCACGTGAAGGGGCGATAGTGAAGGCAATGGGCCTGGGAAGAGTTGAACTTCCGACCTCACGCTTATCAGGGGACCCCGTAGGGCTCGTCCGATCAGCATTCCGCACTCATTCATTCTAGAGATCGCGCAACCTGCTGCCGATCGGAAGCCCAATTCCGGCCTCCTGCATCGCTGCACGGACACCTCAACGGACACCAAATGCTAGTGGCGCCAGCCACCCATATACCCCGGAACGTCGTTATGGCTCCTGCCAAGGTTGGGTCGAAGTAAATCGGGCACCGAGCCATCCCAAGTATTTGTCGTTTTCTTTCCGCAGGCGAACTGGCGGAACGCGGCCAGATTTCCGTCTCCTACCATCGGACGTTGATGATGTAACCAAATGCCCGGCAGTGACTTAAGGCCTAACGACATTCGGCACGACCCTTGATCCATAGATCGGATGGCGGTCTGCACCTGCACTTGGGACCGGCGAGTAACATGAAAGCATGCCCGTTTTGCGCCGAAGAGATCCAGGATGCCGACCGGCATGCTGGCCGTGGCCATAGTTGCTTTCCTGTTCTCCCGGCTTGGGCCTAACGAGAGTGCTGCCGCAAGCCGGCCGCCTCAGCCGCTGCCGCCACTCCCGCCGATTGCGGTCAAGATCGCCGACGGCAAGGCGGCTGAGATAAAACCGGGCCAGTACTTGGACTTCTCGTTTGAGCTACCGCCGCGGGTGTGCACGATCGCGGGCCGCGTCGAGGGAATCTCAGGCGGAGGCAAGGACTTCGAAGGCTTCCTCATGGACGATGACAGTTTCCGGAATTGGTCGACCAACCACGAAGCCAAGGGCCTGCAATCGGGCCGGGTTGTGGTATGGTCTCCTCAACATGCAGTGCAAGGACCCGGGAAGCACCATCTTATCGTGAGTAACGCCTTCTCCCTAGTGACAGCAAAGGCCGTTAGCGTCGAGGCGACAGCGGTCTGCCCGTGATGGTCACCAGTTCGAGAACGCCGCGGGGGCGCACCTCGCAATGGCAACCGCGGCGGGCACAGAGGCCCATCGTACCCACCCTCCAACGGCCGAATCGACCCGACTTGATTTCGAACTTCGGCGAGTTCGATGCCGCCTGATTTCGTGGTAGACTGGACCATCCTAGAACAGTTCCGCTCGCTGAAGTTCGACATGGCAGCCCGCCAAAGGCGTGTGATGTTCGGGATCACGGCGGCGGTCGGAGTGGTCTATTGGTCGGACGAGTACCCGCACGTTGCGCCAGACAACGGCCGAGGTCTGGCGGACTACTTTGACTCACTGCCTTCCGGTATGGTCGACGTCGTCTGGAAGCTGTTTGCGGTTCGCGACCACTCTTGGCGAACTGGCAGCATCGCATCCACCGACGAGTGTTTCTGGCGCATGGCCCAAGGCGCGATCCCAAGCTGGCCGGGGTTCAAGCGGGTGATGCTGACCAGCGAAGAGCGGAGCGCAGTCGAGGGCGCTTGGCGCGACTTCGAGGTTTGGGAGCGAGGTTTTTCCGGCGAGGCCAGTGAGCAGACGGACGATGTCGACTCCAACACCGAGGGCTCCGGCGCCACTGAGACAGAGGGCCCCGAAGAGATCGTGCCACGTGGTCAGGCACGGCCCCTCAGCCCAGTCGGCGGCGCCCCAGCCTCCGTTTCCAACCCAGTCGCTTCAGTTCAGTCGGCGGGGCCGCCAGTCGTCTGGCGCCGATGGCGTTCAGCCGACCACTGCCAATCGTGGATCAAGGGTTTCGCGGCCGGGCTTTTCCTCGGGTACCTCTTCCTCTGGTGCAGCGCCCCCTCCTCAGCACACCTCCGCCACACCAGGCTTCCAGTCTTCGGCATCCTTCGGTCGGAGTTGCCGTCACTCCTGCCGGTCTTACTACTATTCGTGGTCCTCCTGATCGGTCCGGCGGCGATCGAAACCCTGACTTCCCTCGACCCCTTTCGCCGATACACCCGCTGGGGCTATTGGGTTGGCGTGATCTCATCGGTTGTCTTGGTCTGACTGCAGCATGCACTCTGTTACAGGAACTCCTACGCGGGACCGCGAGCTGAGGGACGCCACCACCCCGGGGTGCCACCTGTCTCGAAGGGGGGCGGCCAACCTTAGGCGCGGACATCCGGCGGTTCGACGCCCAGGGCCACGGGTACCGGTCCATCACAGCACCAAGTCGCGCTTAAACTTGCCGACCACAACCAGGATTCAGCCGCCGGCAACTTGCCGCGACCGCCTGACCGGTCGTGCGGGGCGAACACCGGCACCCAGCAACGTTGCCCCGACAAAAAGAGCTGCGGCAGTTAGTTGCAGGCCGAGCCGAGGCCAGTCAATCGCGAATGCGATCTCCCGTGTGCGGCCGATATGAACAATCTCCTCCGCCCCCAGCGTATCGATCGCCCATTCTGGCTGTCGAAGCGGAGCCGGTATCCTAGCCGCGTGCTCGATCTCCGCCCGTCGCAATGTTGCCGCGTCGGCTAACCTGGAATACTCCTCAATTGGGTTCCCGAACGAGGCCCCCGCTCCCCGAGCGGCCTGCTTCAGGGAATCCTCGAACGCTTTGAGCGGACCTTCCCACTGGTACGGTTGTGCGTTCGGCGGCCAGAATATCGGGGCGAACGGGATCACCCAATCGAATCGCTGCGACTGAGTGGTGCTATCGGGCGGTATTCCGGCGAGGATTTGAAGATAGGTCGGCTGACGAACTCGGGTCGTGACGAGCACTCCATAACCGCGCCACGGCGGAAAGACCGCCATCGCAGCGCAAGCCATCAACCCAGTGGCTCCGAAGATCGCCAGTGCGCGGCGCCTTCCCGGCGACCTGAAGATCGGCCCACGGTCCACCAACTCGGCTCCGCCCACTGACGCCTCGCCCGGCGATCGCTGAGGACCGCTAGTAGACGAGTTCCGGCGCCTGATTCGAAGGTCGGTGACAATGGCGACAGCGGCGCCGATCAGGGGCAGGCCGGGCAGCAGAACCCTGCCCTCGGCTAGGTACACGAACGTGCCGAGGAGAAAGAATATTCCGATGCCCCAATAGGTTCGGCGGTACCCGGCCGAGAGCGGCCCCAATTCGACGACAGAGCACGCCCGGCACCGGAGCTTCGGAAAACCGAGGAAACTCCGCTTACCCAGCGGGTGGAGGACACCAGCGCACTTTGAACACGCCATAAATCCCACTCCTGGCTTCGCCGAGGGTGGAACAATCGACGAGACTATTGTCTGTAGACGTAGCAACATGCATGCCGTCATCATCGGGCGTCATCTATGGCACGCCCAACCCTTTCCAGGAGGATTCGCTGGCGGGCCGATCAAGACAAGATGGGGTATGAGCATGAAACGCCACTCACGAGTTCTGCCCTCGACAATCTTGAACGGGCAAGAAAGTGGCTAAGTCCGCGCCGCGGGTGCTGAGGTCCTTCTCGGTTTTGATCGATGACAGCTTGATCGAGTTGTCGGCAATCAAGCGGAAGTACGCCGCGAGCTGGACCGCGGTGGTCAACGGCAATCCCCATGGTCCGTCGATGCTTGGCTGAGGCTCCGATGCGGTCTTGATGGCGTCGCGAGAGATGACCTGCCCGCCGGCTCCTGGCGGGGCGGGGCCGTTCGACCGGTCTCCCGGCCGCAGCGACGCGAGGCGTGGATCTCGCTCAGCCTGAATCAACCGGGCAACCGAATGATTGCCTAAAGTCGCCTGCAAGTCATGGAAAGGATGCGGTTCAGGCTGGTCGATCGTCGCGGAATCGCGGCAGCGCCGCCGCCTGACACCGCACTCCGCGGCCTCGGGGGAGCGCGTCGACGCACGCCTGCGGTAGCCGGGCGTCATCTAGAGCCAGACGCCATTGACAGGTCTTTCGCGCTGGGGGATCGACCTTGAACGGTAGTGCGATCGGAGCGGCGGGGCTAGGGGCAGACGGAAGGCCATGTCCCGCGCATGCCGGCGCGCCAAAGGTTAGGATTCAGTTGAAGCTACGATCATCATTAGGACGGCACGCGGGTCAACCGTTCCAAGCCGGGATGTCTATGTCCTCGCTCTGGTCGCTCGACATGGGGTTGCCTGCGAGCGCGCCTCGACGAGCTCGTCGCGCGGATGACGCCTGGGCAATTGGTCGCGGCCCTCGCCGACCGCTCGTTTATCAGGAGGACGGGTTCCGAGAGCGAATTCAGGGATCCCCCGGATTGCAGGAGGATCCCGACGATCTGCTCGGAATTGGCGATGGTGAATCCGAGGCGTTCTCCGCCCGAAATGGCACCGGAAATGGCACCAAGGCTTGCAAGTACCCCCCACTTACGCCGCGGACGCGGGGCCGTAACCGTCTCACCGCCACCCTCCGTCACGCCCGTTGGGACAAAGCACAACAAATTGTTCTGTTTTGGCCTTCCGGGCTTGCGGGTCCCTGCCTGGTCCTAGCATATTGGATATAACACAACAAAACGTTGTGTTTTATCCGGAGCCAGCGCCATGCCGGGAAAAGTTGCCGCACAATTGTTCGAATTCGCAGAGGCTCAACACGGGTACGTCACCGCTGCCCAAGCCGCTGCGGAAGGCATTGATTACCGAACTCTTGGCATGATGGCCCGGCGCGGGATAGTCGAGCGCCTGAGCCGCGGCGTATACCGCCTTACCCAATATCCCCCTTTTCGTCACGGCCAGTACATGGAAGCGACCCTCTGGCCGCAGGATGGCGTACAGGCGGTTCTCTCGCATGAGTCTGCCCTCGAGCTCCACGGCCTGTCGGACGCTAGCCCGAACCGCGTCCATATCATCCTGCCGCTCCCCTACCGTATCCGGCGGGCAACCCCGCGCCATTTGGTGGTGCACCGCGAGGCCCTTCTTCCTCACGAAGTCGAAATGCTGGACGGTATTCGGGTGACCACACCCTTTCGAACGATCCAAGACGGCATCCGCACCCATCTGAGCACCCGATTGGTCCAGCAGGCGATTGAGGATGGGCGCCGAAACGGCAAACTGACCCAACGACAGGCCGCTGAACTGAAGCGTGAGCTACATCCCTGATGCCGCCGATCCCGCTCCGCGGCGCCCCGGACGCGCCGCCACCACCACCGAGGTCGGTCGGACAACTTCAGCGCCTGGTGCGTCAGTACGTGCGGCAGCATCAACTGGCGGAGAAGCGGGTCCGCGATTGGATTTCGTGCATGGCAATCGGTGGCGCGGTCACCCGCACCGGGGGTGCCAGAACCGACTTTTCCATACGGGGTGGCATCGCGCTGGAGCTTCGTCGGCCCGGAACCGTGCGCGCAACCAAAGACCTCGATCTCACCTACCACGGTTCCCAGGCCGATATGGTGCTGGCGCTCGAGGAAGCGCTCGCCATACCCTACGGGCGCTTCCGATTCCAGCGGAGCGGTGCGGTGTTCGAGATGGAGCGCGCCGAGTCTCTGCGCGTGGAAATCGGCGTTCGTTTCGACGGTGCAGAGTGGGGCACTTTACCACTCGACCTCACTCGGAGCGAGAGTCCTGCGGAAACGATAGAGTTTGTCGCAGCCCTCGATCTCCAGAGTGCCTTCGGCATCGAAGGACCAACCGTTCTTCCCTGTCTCTCGCTTCCCTATCACTTAGCCCACAAGCTTCATGCGGTTACACGACCAGACAGCCAGGAGTACCCGAACGAACGGGTCCAGGACCTCATCGACCTGCTGATTTTCAGGGACGAGCTCGCATCGCCGGCCCATCGTGCCCTTGTTCGTGAGGCCTGTGTCGAGGTCTTCGCTGTTCGTAGCTCCCACCCGTGGCCGCCCGAATTGGGGCCGCCAGAGCGTTGGACTGAACCGTTCACCCGAATGGCCGGCGAGCTCGGGCTCGAGCCTACCAATCTGGACGAGGCAGCAGCAGAGATCCGTGGGCTGATCGCAACACTTGATTCCGCTGGCGGTTGAGCTCCTTGCAAGAGACTCCAGATCGTTCCGGCCAAGAGCTCGCGGTACAGCAAGCGCGCATCGCAGCGCTGGCCCGGCAACTCGCCGACGCCAAGGCCCGCCTCTCCGCGCTGCAAGCCGAGGCGGATGCCGCACGCCTCGGGAGGCCGCCGCTACCAACGCTCCCGGCTGCTGCGCCGTCGCCGGCCCGGAGCAAAGCCGGCAAGATCGCGCTCTTCCGCAGCCTCTTTCGAGGCCGCGACGACGTCTACCCGAAGTTCTGGCACAACCCCAGGAACTCCCGGTCCGGGTACGCGCCTGCGTGTCAGAATGAATGGGTCTCAGGAGTTTGTAACAAACCCCGCATCAAGTGCGGTGAATGCCCGAACCAGGCGTTCTTTTCGGTAACCGATCAGGTCATCGAAGACCATTTGCGCGGCCGCCACGTTGTCGGCGTTTACCCACTGCTCGCCAATGATACCTGTTGGTTTCTCGCCGCCGATTTCGACGCTGAAGGCTGGCAGGCTGATGTCACAGCCCTGGTCGAAACGGCTCGAGCATTTGGGATCCAGCCGTCTATCGAGCGTTCACGTTCCGGTGCAGGAGCCCATGCGTGGTTCTTCTTTGCCGAGCCAATATCCGCACGCAACGCACGTGCCCTGGGTTGTGCTCTTCTCACCGAGACCATGGCCCGCCGGCACCAGCTGCGGCTGACCTCCTACGACCGGCTCTTTCCCAACCAGGATATCCTGCCAAGAGGTGGCTTCGGCAATCTCATCGCGGTCCCGCTCCAGCGCGAGGCCGCCGAGCGAGGCAATACCCTGTTCCTCGACGATCGGTTCCAGCCGTTCGCGGACCAATGGGCACACCTCGCTGATGTTGCCCGCTTGGTACCATCCACTGTTGCCGAGCTCGTGTCGGTTGCCGAGCGTCAGGGAAAGGTTCTCGGCGTTCGCGCGGTGGCGGACCGAGATGCGCCGTTTGACCTGTCACCCTGGGATCGCCCGCCATCGGGCCGGAGATCACAGGCGGCGATTGCCGGCCCTTTACCTGAAACGCTCGGCGCGGTATTGGCGCAACGGTTATTCATCCCCACTGCCGGGTTGTCGTCGCCGCTCATCGCAGAGCTCAGGCGGCTCGCGGCCTTTCAGAATCCGGAATTCTACCAGAAGCAGCGCCTCCGGCTCCCGACGCACGGCACGCCGCGCATCATCAGTTGCGCCGAGGAACTGCCTGAATACCTGGCGCTCCCGCGCGGCTGCGCAGACGACCTCCAGGAACTCCTGAGCAGCCTCGGAATCACGCTCAGCGTCCGAGACGAACGCACCGAGGGCCTGCCGCTGGACGTTTCCTTCGTCGGAACCCTGGGCCGGGAGCAGGCACGCGCCCTGGAGGCGTTGGCGGCCGCGGAGACCGGCGTATTAGTCGCGCCCCCGGGCACAGGAAAGACCGTAATGGCGGTTGCCCTACTCGCCCGGCGCGCCCGGAACACGCTCGTGCTCGTCCATCGCCGCCCGCTCGTGGAACAATGGGTGGCGCGCCTTGCCGCCTTCACCGGCTTGGCACCCCGAGATATCGGCCAGGTGAGCTCCGGCAAACGCCGCGTGACCGGGAGCATCGACGTCGCCACGGTACAAAGCCTCGTGCGCAAGGGCGTGGTCGACGATATCGTGGGGTCCTACGGTCACATCATCGTGGACGAGTGCCATCACGTTGCGGCGGCCTCTATCGAGCGCGTGCTGGGCGAAGTCCGGGCGCGGTATATCACTGGTCTCACGGCAACGCCGACCCGGCGGGACGGTCGGCAGCCTATCGTATACATGCAGCTTGGCCCGATACGCCATGTGATGGGATTGGCTGCCGGGGGACACCCCGCCTTCGTGCGCCGCCTTGTGGTGCGTGAGACGCCGTTTGAGGGCGATGGTGCCGGACAGGGTATTCAGGAGCTCTACGCCGCGCTGGCAGCGTGCCAGGCCCGCAACGATCAGCTTTTCGATGACGTGTTGGTGGCGCTCGAAGAGGGCCGCTCGCCGATCCTCCTGACCGAGCGTCGAGATCACTTGGACTGCCTCGCCAGGAGGTTGCGACCGTTTGCGCGAAATCTCGTGGTGCTGCACGGGGGTCGAGGTGCGAAGCAACGTCGTGAGGCACTGGCAGCGCTAACGGCGATTCCCGGTGATGAGGAACGGCTCGTCCTGGCCACCGGCCGTTACGCCGGTGAAGGGTTGGACGACGCGCGACTCGATACCCTTTTCCTCGCCATGCCTTTCGCCTGGCGTGGCACGCTGGTGCAGTACGCCGGGCGACTGCAGCGCGCCTATGCCACCAAACGCGAAATACGGGTCTATGACTACGTCGATCGTTCGGCGCCCGTGCTCGTGCGAATGTTTCAGAAGCGGCTGCGCGGATATCGAGCACTGGGGTACGAGACCCCGAAGTAGGAGCCGGGTACTCGCCGACGAGCGCGAGCGCAGTCATGACCAACGCAAGCTCGGCCTATCCCTCGGTATCTGTAGATCCTGAGCCAACTGGCACTAGGAACTGGCACCAGATCTCCGTCACCCACAACAAGAAGCCCCGTCCAGCGCCATAACTGGAAGCGGGGCAACTCACTACGCCAAATGGGCCTGGGAAGAGTTGAACTTCCGACCTCACGCTTATCAGGCGTGCGCTCTAACCAACTGAGCTACAGGCCCCAATCGTAGCCTTCAGAGGCGGTTACAATAGCCGCCTCCAGGCACCTCACGCAACCCTAGCCCCCATCACGGTTTAGCCCGCGGCGGAGACGGCCGGATCAGCGCTCGTCGTCATCCTCGGTGAAGTCGAAGCCGGCTTCGAGGTCTTCATCCAGCTCTTCGTCCTCGAGCCCGTCTTCCTCGTCCAATTCGTCGTCTTCGAGATCTTCGTCATCTTCGTTGTCGTCGAATCCGAACGAACTGCCCTCCGACTCCTCTTCGTCTTCATCAAAACGACGGCGCATCTCGACTGCTCCGTACGACGCCACCAGGGCCGACATGGGGTTCTCCACCTTCCTAGCAATGAGGGTGACGATTGGCGTCAGCTCGACGCGTTGGCCCGAGCCGCTGCCCGGGCGGTTTTCCTGCGCTCGTTCTGCTGGAGCGCCCGCTTCCGCAAGCGAATCGACTCCGGCGTCACTTCGATCAACTCATCGTCCTCGATGTACTCGAGGGCGTATTCCAGGGTAATGATCCGGGGCGGCTCCAACATGATGTTGTCGTCGGTGGCCGTGGTCCGCATGTTCGTGAGCTTCTTTTCCTTGGCCACGTTGACATCCATGTCCTCGGGCCGGGAATTTTCACCCACGACCATTCCCTCATACACCGCCTCGCCAGGCGCCACAAACAACTGGGCCCGCTCCTGCAGGTTGGCCAACGCAAACCCAACCGCCTCACCCTCCCGGTCGGCCACCAAGACACCGCGCTTCCGGCCCGCCAACGGACCCGCCCACGGCCCGTAGTCGAGGAACCGATGGTGCAGCGTACCAGTCCCCCGGGTATCGGTCAAGAACTCCGATCGGTACCCGAACAGCCCGCGCGACGGAATCCGGAACACCATCCGAAGGGTGCCCTGCCCAGGGTTCCGCATTTCCGTCAGTTCGGCCCGCCGCGGTCCGAGCTTTTCCATCACGGCACCCATGTAGCTCTCCGGCACGTCGACCAGCAACTCCTCATAGGGCTCAAGCCGCTCGCCGTCGGCGCCCTCCCGGGTAATGACCCGGGGCCGGGAGACCTGGAATTCGTACCCTTCGCGCCGCATCGTCTCCATCAAAATGCCCAAGTGGAGCTCACCACGGCCGCTGACCGCAAGGGTGTCCGGCGAGTCGGTCTCCTCGACCCGGAGCGCCACGTTCCGCTCCAACTCCCGGAACAATCGGTCTCGAACCTGGCGACTGGTGACGAACTTCCCTTCCCGGCCCGAAAACGGCGAATTATTGAGCGAAAAATCGACGGAAATGGTCGGCTCTTCGACCGCAATGCCGAGGAGTCGCTCCGGACACTCGACCTGGGTCAGCGTCTTCCCAATTTCGATCCCGTCGAACCCGGAGACCACCACGATGTCGCCCGCCTCGGCCTCGGGCACTTCGACCCGGGCTAAGCCCTCGAACTGGTACAGCCGAGT
>JAYTTT010000368.1:0-5087 GCA_043744895.1 Gemmatimonadota bacterium
CTCGGGCCAGGGAACGGCGCTCTTGTCTCCACTGGGCTGGACCGTTATGATGGATCCACCCGGGGGGCGAACGGCTTCGACGGGTCAGGAGAAGGTAGAGACGCGTGCCCAGGTCCAGGCCCTGGTAAAACCCTTGGAAAGCTTCAACTGCCAACTCTAACTTGGCATTGGCTGCGTAAGCTGAGCTAGCTCGCTTACCGCACCACCGGAGAAAGGAGCCCTGCCTGGGGCGCCTCAACCGGACCGAAAAACCAGGCTGGCCCGTGGCGGCGTCCTCACGTCCCGGGTAAGAAAACGAGGGCTCGGTTCGACGAAGGATGGCCGGTAGCCGGCGTCGGACTAGCGCACGAAGATCGGCCTACGCACGTAGTGGCTTTATTGGATGCTGATTCGGACCAGGGTTCGTTTCCCTGCGCCTCCATTCGCGAAGAACGGTCAACCGATCCTGGTTGACCGTTCTTTTTTCGGAGCCTAAGTACTTCGTAACAACTCACGGTCGATCAGATATCTGACCTCATCTGTCATCGCTGAAGTTGTTTGAAAACAACAAGGTATGTTCAGGGAGTCAGCGCCGCAAATGCCCGCTCCGCGACTTGGAGTGCCTCGGCGGACGAGGGGCCGAGGCAGTTGAGATGCCCCATCTTGCGGCCGGGTCTGGCCTCCTTCTTCCCGTACAAATGCAGCCGCACGCCGGAAATGGCCAGGGCGGCCGCCCAATCCGGCTCGCCCGTCGCCCACCGGTCTCCCAACAGATTGACCATACAGACGGGAGACAGGAGCCGAGGGTCGCCCAGGGGCAGGCCGGTGAGGCAGCGGACCTGCTGTTCGAACTGATCCACGGTGCAGGCGTCCATGGTGTAGTGACCGGAGTTGTGCGGCCGGGGCGCCAATTCGTTCACGAAGATCCGGCCGCCGTCGGCCACGAACATCTCGACGCCGAGGACGCCGACATATTCGAGTCGGTGGGCGACCGCTATCGCGGTGTCCCGGGCCCGGCCGGCCAAGTCCGGCGAAATCGCCGCCGGTACCACGGTCGTATGAAGGATTCCGCCGAGGTGAACGTTTTCGCCGACTGGGAACGAGGCTACGGCGCCGGTGCTCCCCCGGGCCAACACCACCGACACTTCCCGTTCGAGGTCGAGCCGGCGCTCCAGAACGCAGGGGACCCGCCCGAACCGCTCAAACGCAGCCTCGGCCTCTTCATAGCGGCTCACGACTGCTTGCCCCTTGCCGTCGTAGCCGAGCCGGCTGGTCTTCAGCACCGCCGGCCCGCCGATCCGATCCCAGGCTTGGCGGAGGTCGCCGGCCGACCGCACCGGATCGAAGTCGGCGGTGGCCAGGCCGGCCAATCGGAGAAACAACTTCTCGGTAATCCGGTCTTGCGCCGTCGAGACGGCGGCGGCGCCGGGGCGGCAGGTCGTATGGCGACTCAGAAACTCGAGGGTCGCGGCTGGAACATTTTCGAACTCGGTGGTGACGGCCGCCGCGTGGCGGGCCAATTCCCCGAGGGCCGAGACGTCATCGTAGGGCGCCCGGAGGTGCCGGGTCGCGACGGCGCCGGCCGGGGACAGCGGGTCGGGTTCGAGAACGATCACCTCGTATCCCATATCCCGGGCCCGCTGGGTGAACATCCGGCCCAACTGGCCGCCGCCCAGCAGGCCGAGGGTACTCCCCGGCGGAATCACGAGAGGGGTGGGAGGGTCGCGGCCAGGACGGCCGCCTCTTGCGACCGGCGAAAGGCGTCGAGTTGCTCGGCGAGAGCCCGGTCGTGGCGGGCGAGGATGGCCACCGCAAAGAGCCCGGCGTTGTGCGCACCCGCCTCGCCGATGGCGAAGGTGGCGACCGGAATGCCGGCCGGCATCTGAACGATCGAGAGCAGGGAATCGAGTCCTTGCAGGTGCTTGCCCGAGACCGGAACGCCTAACACCGGGATCGTGGTCTTGGCGGCGAGCATACCGGGAAGGTGGGCGGCCCCGCCGGCCCCGGCAATGATGCACTGGAGGCCCCGTGCGACCGCCAGTTCGGCATATTGGAACAGCAGATCGGGCGTTCGGTGGGCCGACACGACTTGGGTTTCGTGGGGCACGCCGAAGTCCTGGAGCCGCCGAGCGGCGTGCTGGAGGACATCCCAATCGGACGCCGAGCCCATGACGATGCCGACCAGCGGCGAGGTCGCGGTCACAGCGTGCCTCGGGTTCGATCCATCGTGCCGCGCTCCGCCAGAGCCGCCTGGGCGGCGGCGAGGCGGGCGATCGGAACCCGGTACGGCGAGCAGGAAACGTAGTTCATCTTTTGGGCCTCACAGAAGGCGACCGCTTTCGGTTCTCCCCCGTGTTCGCCGCAGATCCCGATCTTGAGATCCTGCCGGGTGCCCCGACCGAGTTGCACGGCCATGCTCATCAGTTTGCCAACCCCGGCAAGGTCCAGCTCCTGGAACGGATCGGCCTCGAGGATGCCGCGCTCGATGTATGACGGGAGGAAGACGCCGGCGTCGTCGCGGGACAGGCCCCAGGTCGTTTGGGTCAGGTCGTTGGTGCCGAACGAGAAGAACTGGGCCTCCCGGGCAATTTCGTCGGCCGTGAGTGCCGCCCGCGGCAGTTCGATCATGGTGCCTAACAGGTAAGGCACGGTGATCTGGCGCTCCCGAAAGACCTCTTCAGCCACTTGCCGCACAATCAGCGCCTGCTTCCGGAACTCGATCACGTGGGCCACCAGCGGGATCATGACCTCCGGCTGGACCCGGCCCTTGCGCTCAGCTACCGTGCAGGCCGCCTCAAAAATGGCCCGAGCCTGCATCGCGGTGATCTCCGGGTACATGATGCCGAGCCGGCAGCCCCGCAGCCCGAGCATCGGGTTCACTTCGCTCAGGTGATCGATGATCCGCTGGACGTCCTTGACGGTCTTACCCATCTGCCCGGCCAACTCGGCGATTTCCTGGGCTTCTTTCGGCAGAAATTCGTGCAGGGGAGGATCGAGGAGGCGGATCGTTACGGGATAGCCCTCCATGGCCCGGAAAATCCCTTCGAAATCGGCCCGTTGCATCGGGAGGAGTTTGGCGAGCGCCTTCTTCCGGCCGGTCTCGTCCTCGGCCAGGATCATTTCGCGCATGGCGGGCAATCGTTCGCCCTCGAAGAACATATGTTCGGTCCGGCAGAGCCCGATCCCTTCGGCCCCGAAGTCCCGGCCCCGGTGAGAATCGGCCGGGGTGTCGGCGTTGACCCGGATCCGGAGATGACGCATCCCGTCGGCCCACCCCATCAGCTTGGTGAAATGCTCGCTCAGGACGGGCGCGATCAGCTTGGTCTGGCCGACAAACACTTTGCCGGTACTGCCATCGACCGTGATCCACTCGCCCTCGGCCACCGCTCGGCCCCGGACCGTGAGGTGCCCCGCCGTCTCATCGACCTCGATGTCCTGGGCGCCGGCCACGCACGGCTTGCCCATGCCGCGCGCCACGACGGCGGCATGGGAGGTCATGCCGCCCCGCGCCGTGAGAATGGCTCGGGCCAGCACCATGCCGTGGAAATCCTCTGGACTGGTCTCCCGGCGCACCAGGATGACCGGATTGCCCTTCTTGCCGAGTTCTTCGGCCCGGTCGGCAGTGAAGACGACGGTGCCGCTCGCCGCCCCGGGTGAGGCCGGCAGCCCGGTGGTCAGGTGGTCGAGGTGCGAATTGGCGTCGATGGTCGGGTGGAGGAGTTGATTCAAGTCGTTGGGGGGAATCCGGGCGACCGCTTCCTCCTCAGAAATGGCTCCCTCAGCCACCATTTCAACGGCGATCCGAACGGCCGCTTGACCGGACCGCTGCCCCCGGCGGGTCTGCAGCATGTAGAGCTGCCCCCGCTCGATCGTGAACTCGAGGTCCTGGACGTCGCGGAAGTGGCGTTCCAGGGTCCGGGCCACCCGTTCCAACTCGTTGAAGATGGCCGGTGCCAGGCCCTTGAGGGCCTCGATATGCTCGGGGGTTCGGGTTCCGGAGACGACATCCTCGCCTTGAGCGTTCATCAGGAACTCGCCGTACAACCGGTTCTCCCCGGTCGAAGGGTCGCGGGTAAACGCGACGCCGGTGCCGCAATCCTCTCCCATGTTCCCAAACACCATGGCGACGATGGTGACGGCGGTTCCCATGGTGTCGGGAATGTCATGGAGCTTCCGATAGTCGATGGCCCGGCGGGTGTTCCAGCTCTCGAACACGGCGGCAATGGCGCCCCAGAGCTGATCGACTGGATTCTCGGGGAAGGGCTTCCCGGTCTCGGCCACGATCAGGTCCTTGTACTCCCGGACCAGGGCCTTGAATTCGTCGACGGGCAGGTCGATGTCGCGGGCCACCCCGAGCCGGTGCTTCCGGGCTTCGAGCCGCTCTTCGAACCGCTTCTTGGGAACATCGAACACGACGCCACCGTACATCTGCACGAAGCGGCGATACGAATCCCAGGCAAAGCCGGAGTTGCCGCTCAACTTCTCGAGTCCTTTGACCGTGTCGTCGTTGAGGCCCAGATTGAGAATGGTCTCCATCATCCCGGGCATCGAGAGGGCGGCCCCGGACCGAACCGAGACCAGCAGCGGGTTCTCACTGCCGCCGAATTGTTTGCCATTGGCGGCTTCGAGGCGCTGGAGCGAGGCCTCGACCTGGGCCTTGAGGCGGGGTGGAAACTGCTTGGTGGCCAGATACGTTCCGCAGACGGTGGCGGCAATGGTGAAGCCGGGAGGTACCGGGATCCCGAGGTTGGTCATCTCGGCCAGGCCGGCGCCCTTGCCGCCTAGAATATCCTTCATCGCGGAGGTGCCGTCCGCGCGACCCTGACCAAAGAAATAGACCAGGGGCTGGGTCACATTATCGCTCACGGCAGACTCCCGACAAAAGGCGAATGGTGGCGGATCGGCACCAGGTCAGCGGCCGGTTCGATCGGATAGTGGCCCGAAAAGCAAGCGTCGCAAAAGCCGTTTCGGGTGCCTGCGGCTGCCACCATGCCCTCGAGAGACAAGTAGCCGAGCGAATCGACGCCGAGGTAGTTGGTGATTTCCTCGATCGAATGATTGGCGGCAATCAACTCGTCGCGATTGGGGGTGTCGATCCCGTAGTGGCA
>JAYTTT010000369.1:0-5082 GCA_043744895.1 Gemmatimonadota bacterium
ACCCCGCAATATCTTATGACTGAGAACCGTCGCCGCCGAGCCAACCCCGTTTCCGAAACCACCACGCGATCCCGGCACAGACCGAGACCATCAGCGCGATGACCGCAGGATACCCCCAGCGCCGCTCCAACTCGGGCATGAACCGGAAGTTCATGCCGTAGACGCCCACGATGAACGTGAGGGGGAGGAAAAAGGCCGAGAAGACGGTCAGCACCCGCATCACTTCATTGGTCCGATGGCTCGACAGCGCCACATGGATTCCGAGGAGATTGTTGATCTCCTCGAGCAGCTGGTCGGCGTAGAAATAGTAGCTCTCGGCGTTCTCCTTGACATCCTGGAACACGGCGCCGATCCGTTCCTGCGGGGGAACTAGCCGCTGGACCACCGTGTTGGTTTGCCAGAGGATCCGCTTGATGAGGTTGACCCGACGCTTCAGGTTGTGGATCGCATTGAGATTGGGCGAGCGTCGCGTTTCATCGAGCACCGCCTCTTCAAACTCGCCCGCGATGCTCTCGGCCTGGTCGAGCGGGGCGTCAAACGAATCGAGGGCGCCGTTAAAGAGCGCCCCGAGGACCACGGTCTCGGTACAGGGCTCTTTGACCCCGTCGCCGAACCGGGTCCGGGCTGCTTTGACCATCGGGAGATCGCCCCGATGCACGGTCACCACGAGGCCGGCCCGAAAAAATACCGCGACCTTCCGGGTGGTCTCCTGCACGCTCGACGCCTCCGCTGAGCACCCCGAGTCGAATACCCGGAGAATCACGAAGGTCGTGTCGCCAATCCGCTCGTATTTCGGCAGGTGCCACGGGTCGAGGCAATCCTCAACCGACATCTGATGGAAGCCGAACTCGGTCGCCAGGGCGGTCAGTTCGTCGCGCTCGGGCGCCACCACGTCGATCCAGGTAAGACCTGGAGGGTCGTTGCGAACCACGGTTTGGCGCACCCCGGCTACTCCTTTCGGCCCAGTCGAAGAATCCGAGCGGCGGCCGCTGCGGCCCCGAAACCATTGTCGATGTTGACGACCGTCACCCCTTCGGCGCAGGAGTTGAGCATCCCAAGGAGAGCGGCCAGCCCGTTGAATGACGCCCCGTACCCCACGCTGGTCGGCACGGCTATGACCGGACGGCCGACCAATCCTCCGACGACGCTGGGCAGGGCGCCCTCCATCCCGGCGACGACGATTACCACATCGGCCCGTTCGATATCCGGCCGGGCGGACAGAATCCGGTGGAGGCCGGCAACTCCCGCATCGAAGACCCGGATGACGGAGGCCCCAAAGGCCTCGGCGACGACCGCGGCCTCCTCGGCAACCGGAATATCGCTGGTTCCGGCGGTCACCACCGCCACCGTGCCTAACGTCGGCCCGGCGGTATCCGGCGGCAGCCAAGCGGTTCGGGCTTCGGGATGGAGCCTCACGCCGGGAAACCGGGCCGCGAGCGCCTCGGCCTGTTCCCCGGTGACCCTGGTGCACAGGAACGACCCAGAGGCCGCGGCCAGCCGCTCGGTGATCGCGATCAGCTGGACGACCGTCTTGGGGCCGGCCAGCACGACCTCCGGGTGACCGAAGCGGAGACCGCGTTGGTGGTCCACCTTCGCGAGCCCGATGTCCTCCTCCGGGAAATGCCGGAGCCGCTCCAGGGCGGCTCCGGGACTGAGCGAGCCGGCCGCGACCGCCTCCAGCACCTCGGCGAGTCGCTCCCTCACACCGTGACCGGTCGGGTGGCGAGGTAGTCCCTGAAAATCGCTTCGGCCGCGGCCATGGTCTCGACCTGAAAGAGCTTCTCCCGCAGCGCGCTGGCTTGGGGCAAGCCCTTGGCGTACCAGCCAAGATGTTTGCGGAACTCGATCACGGTCTTCCGGTTATCGCCCTGAAGCCGCACCGCCAGGGCGGCATGCTCCAGGGCCACGGTAAACCGTTCTCCCGCCTCGGGGTGCGGAGGCCGAGGGGTGCCGGCCAGCAAGGCCCTGCTCTCCTGGAAGATCCACGGATTGCCGAAGGAACCCCGGCCGATCATCACGGCGGCACACCCGGTGTGCTCCCGGATCCGAACCACGTCCTCGGGCGTCTCGATATCGCCGTTGCCGATCACGGGGATGTCGAGCGCCGCCACCACGGCGGCGATCTCGTCCCAATTGGCCCGGCCGGTGAACATCTGGGTCCGGGTTCTGGCATGGAGGGCGAAGGCCTTCGCGCCGGCGTCCTGCATCCGAAGGGCGATGTCCACTGGTTGCCTGGTGTCCTCGCTCCAGCCACTCCGGGTCTTCACCGTCACCGGGAGATGGGTCGACGCCACGACCGACCGGATGATCCGGACCACCAGGTCGAGATCGCGAAGACAGCCCGACCCACCGTTCCGCTGGACCACTTTCTTGACCGGGCAGCCGAAATTGATGTCGATGAACGTCGGTTGGTAGGCTTCGGTCACGATCGCGGCCGCTCGACCCATGGCCTCCGGTTCGGCCCCGTAGATCTGGATCCCGATCGGTCGTTCCCGTTCGTCGAACTCGGCGCCCTCAAGGGTTTTCCGAATCCCCCGCCGGATCGCTTCGGCCGCCAGGAACTCGGTCATCAGGACATCGGCACCGTGCTGCCGACAGATCCGCCGGAACGGAGCCTCCGACACCCCAGCCATGGGGGCGAGGATGAGAGGGACCTCGATCGAAGGGGCATACGGTAACCGCATAGCCGAAAGCTACTTGCGCACCCCTGGAGAGGCCAACCCTGTCCCGAGGCGTTGCGCCGGTTCCCCTTTCGGTTTCCCAGCCAGAACCCTAGACTTCCGCCCTCATGCGCCTTCGCGATTTCTTTGACCCCGATGCCGTTGCCCTGGAGCTTTGCGGCGGAACCAAGCATGAGGTTCTGGCCGAGATGGTCGGGCTCCTTCGGGTCGATGAGCGCTCCCAACAGACCCTGCTCCGGTTGATAGAACGGCGGGAGGAACTGGGCTCGACAGGGATCGGACGAGGGGTCGCGGTCCCCCATTGTCGCTCGCTTGCCGTGGGCCGGCTCCGGGTTGCGTTCGGGCGCCATCGTACCGGTATCGAGTATGGGGCCATCGACAGCCGGCCGGTTACCAGCGTCTTCCTCATCGCCGCCCCGCCGATGGAAGTCGCCAATCAGTACCTCCCCGTGCTCGGGAGGATCGCCCAATTGGTCAAAGACGCGGACACCCCCGAACACCTAGCCCGCCTTGAAACAGCTGAGCAGTTCTTCGACTTGCTCGACCAGAAGGCCGGCTAGTTACTCCCACTCGATCGTGGCGGGCGGCTTCGAACTGACGTCGTACACCACCCGGTTGACCCCCCGGACCTCATTGGCGATTCGGTTCGACATCAGCCCCATGACCTCAGGCGGAAAAGGGTACCAGTCGGCCGTCATGCCGTCACGGCTGGTTACCGCCCGGAGCGCGATGACCTGGTCGTAGGTCCGGCCATCACCCATCACCCCGACCGATCGAATCGGAAGGAGGACGGCGAAGGCCTGCCAGATCTCGTCGTAGAGGCCGGCCGACCGGATCTCTTCGAGGTAAATCGCGTCGGCCTTCCGCAATGTATCGAGCGCGGGCCGGGTAATTTCTCCGAGCACTCGAATCGCCAGCCCCGGTCCCGGAAAGGGGTGGCGGCCAACGATCTCTTCGGGCAGGCCGAGGTCGCGTCCCACCGCCCGGACCTCGTCTTTGAACAACTCCCGAAGGGGCTCGATCAGCTTGAACGGAAGTCGCTCTGGAAGTCCGCCGACGTTGTGATGAGTCTTGATGGTGACCGATGGCCCGCCGCGGGGCGAAAACGACTCGATCACGTCCGGGTACAGGGTTCCTTGCACCAGGAAACCGACCCCGGTCCCCACGTCCTTGGCGGCCACCTCGAACACATCGATGAAGGTGTGCCCGATGATCGTTCGTTTCTTCTCCGGATCGGAAACACCGGCCAGCAGGCCGATGAACTGATCGCTGGCATCGACGACTCGAAGGTCGATGCCCAGGTACCGGCGAAACGTCTGCTCGACCTGTTCCCGCTCGTGGAGCCGCAGCAGGCCGTGATCGACGAAGATGCAGGTCAGCCGATCGCCCACCGCCCGATGGACCAACGCGGCCGCGACCGCCGAGTCGACGCCTCCGGACAGCCCGCAGATTACCCGCGCGGTCGGACCGACCTGCGCCTGGATCTTCGCGATCTCATGCTCGATGAAATGGGCCGGGGTCCAGTCGGCAACCGCACCACAGACGTCGAAGAGAAAGGCGTTGATGATTTCCCCGCCCCGCGCCGTGTGGGCGACTTCCGGGTGAAACTGAACCGCCATAATCGGCAGGGTTCCGTGCTCGATGCCGGCAATGGGACAGTTCTCACTCGACGCGGTGATTCGGTAGCCCGGGGGAACGTCCTGCACCCGGTCGCCGTGACTCATCCACACCGTGGTCTTCTCGCCCGGATCGAAACCTTGAAACAACCGGCCTCCGTGCACCGACACTTGGGCTCGGCCGTATTCACGCCGGCCGGCGGCCACCACGGTTCCGCCGGCCAGTTGGGTCACCAGGTACATCCCATAACAGAGACCGAGGACCGGGACGCCGAGTTCCAGCAGTTCGGCCGGTGCCGTGGGAGCGCCGTCGTCGGAGACCGAGTTCGGGCCACCGGACAGAATGATCCCCTTCGGGCTCCACTCGCGAATCCACCCGATCGAACGAGTCGGCGGGTGAATCTCACAGTAGACGTGCGCCTCGCGAACCCGGCGGGCAATGAGCTGGGTGAACTGAGAGCCGTAGTCGAGGATCAGGATCGCGTTCTTGGTCACGGGCTTCGATGGTGAAAGGGGTTCTCGGTCTCGCCCCGGAGGAGATCATCCAGGGTCTCGCGGACTCGGATAACTCCGTAGCGGCCGCGATCGATCAGGACTTCAGGCCCCCGGGGCCTCGTATTGTAGTTCGACGCCATCACGAACCCATAGGCGCCGGCGCAGAGAATCGCGAGGCACTCGCCCGGCTCGACCCCGGGCAGTGGCCGATCGAGGGCGAGAAAATCGCCGGTTTCGCAGACCGGACCCACGATTTCGTAATGCTTCGGGCGGGCGATGGATGGCCTGAC
>JAYTTT010000370.1:0-5006 GCA_043744895.1 Gemmatimonadota bacterium
CGTTCAACTGGTGCTCGAGGGTGTGCAGAGGGGCGAGGCCGGGATGGTGTTCCACGTGATCGACGAGGCCGATGTCCGGCGGATCATGGCCCACTCGCAGACGATGATTGCGAGTGACGGCGCCCTCACCAAATTCGGCGAGGGCGTGGTGCACCCGCGGAACTACGGGACCTTCCCGCGGGTGCTGGGCCGGTATGTTCGTGAAGAACACGTCTTGTCCCTGGAGCAGGCCATCCACAAGATGACCGGGATGCCGGCGGCGCGCCTCGGACTGGCGGATCGGGGGTGTGTTTGGGCGGGCTGTGTGGCCGATCTCACCTTATTCGATGCCGAGCGGGTCAGTGACGTCGGGACGTTCACGGATCCGCATCACTACCCGATCGGGATTCCGTGGGTCTTCGTCAACGGCGAATCGGTGGTCGCGAACGGTGTCGTGACCGCGGCTCGGCCTGGGCGGGTGGTTCGGAAGCCGCGGGAGTAGACCACCGACCTATCGCGACCAGGGCGGCACGATCCCGTTCATCCGGGCATAGGCGATCGACTGCCCGAGATGCTCGTTCATGTGGGCGACGAGCTGGAGCAGGACCGACCACTGGGGTACCTGCCGTCCGTACTGCTCGGTCTGGGTTCCCGGGTCGGAGAGTCCCTTGACCACCAGGCGGACGTGTTCGGCCGACTCTTTGAGCCGGGCCACCAGCCGGGTCTTATCGCCAAGGTCTTCGGCCGCGTCGCCATCCCGGCCATCGGGCGCCGGTACCCCGAGGCTGGTCGCGGGGTAGAGGTAGTTGTACCGCGCCACGTGCCCGTACACCTTCGCCACCGTCAAGGTGCCTGGACTGGGACTCCAGCCAAACTTGTCGGCCGGCATGGCCTCGGCGAGCGCGATGAATTTTTTCATCGACTCATCGAACTGTCTCAGGATCTCGGTCGAGAAACCCATCGGTGTGTTCGGGGCGACTTGAGCCATTGCCGTTGCAGGCCCAACCACCCACAGACTTCCCAGTACCAGCATCAGGCGACGGTTCACGGCATCCCTCCGTAAGGTCCCTCAGGCCATCGCCTGAGCCAAGTCCTCGATCAAATCCTCGGGTTCCTCGATCCCAACCGAGAGCCGAACCAGGCTGTCGGTGAGGCCCATGGCCTGCCGCATTGCCACCGGCACCGAGGCATGGGTCTGGGACGCCGGATGCCCGATCAGGCTTTCCACCCCGCCTAACGATTCGGCCAGGGCAAAGATCTTGGTGCCGTTGAGGATCTGCCGGGCTAGGTCCACGTTCCCGACGTCGAAGGAGATCATCCCGCCGAATCCGCACATTTGCCGTTTGGCCAGTTCATGCTGCGGATGGGAGGGCAGCCCCGGGTAGTAGATCTTCTCGATCTTCTTCTGCGTCGCGAGCCACGCAGCGACTTTCCGGCCGCCCTGATCGTGCTGTTTCATCCGGAGCGGCAGGGTCTTGACGCCGCGAAGCGCCAGCCAGCAATCCATCGGACCTGGGACTGCCCCGGCCGCATTCTGGAGAAAGCCGACTCGTTCCGCCAGGTCCTCGCGATTGGTTACCAGGATTCCGCCGACCATATCACTGTGGCCATTCAGATACTTGGTGGTCGAATGGATGACCAAATCGGCGCCGAGGGACAGGGGTTGTTGGAAGATCGGGCTGGCGAAGGTGTTATCGACGGCAAACAAGACGCCGCGGGACTGGCAGATGTCGCCGATGGCCTGGAGGTCGGCCAGGAACATCATCGGATTGGTGGGGGTTTCGCAGTACACCATCCGGGTGCTCTTGGTGAGGGCACGCGCCACGTTCTCGGGATCGCGCATGTCGACGAACGAGAAGGTGAGGCCAAGCTGCTCGTAGACCCGGACCATCAAGCGCATGCTGCCGCCGTACACGTTGTCGCCACAGATCACGTGGTCGCCGGCCCGAAGCAGTTTGAGGATGGTATCGAGGGCGGCCAGACCGGAGGCAAAGGCAAACCCGAAATCGGCCCCCTCCAGGCTGGCGACGTTCCGCTCGAGTGCCTCCCGGGTCGGATTGTGGGTCCGGCCGTACTCGTAGCCCTTATGTTCGCCGAGGGCGATCTGTTTGTAGGTGGAGGTCTGGTAAATCGGGGGCATGATGGCCCCGGCCAAGAGGTCGTCGATCCGGCCGGCATGAACGGCGCGGGTCCCGGTCCGATGGCTTTTGTCACCCTGGCGAATACGGGTCATGGGTTTTGCATGTAGGAGGTGGATCAAGCTAACCTCCGGACGACTTTGCCGGCAAGCTGGAATTGAAGAAGTTGTTCCAGGTGAATAACTTACGGTGACAAATGTCTGACTTCATCGGGGTCCCAACTCGGCCAGCCGACGCCTCCCGGGCGCTGGTCGTCGACGATGATTCGCAAGTCCGCCGGACCCTTTGCCGGGTGCTCAAAGCCATCGGGATCAGCCCCACCGAGGCGGCCAACGGGCGTGAGGCACTCGCTTTGCTCGAAGAGGCGGGCGAGTTTCCCCTGGTCCTGAGCGATATCTACATGCCCGAGATGGACGGGCTGACCCTCCTCAAGGAGATTCACCGGAGGTTCCCCGACACGGCCGTCCTGATGTTGACCGGTGTGGCTGAGGTCACGACGGCGGTCGAGTCCCTCCAACTCGGGGCCGTCGATTATCTCGCCAAGCCGATTTTGATCGAGGAATTCAGAGCCCGGGTCGAGAATGCCCTCGAAAAACGTCGCCTGGTACTCGAGAACCGATATCTCCAACAGAGTTATCAGGAACGACTCGAGGCCCAATTGCGGGAACTCGACCTCAAGAACCGGGAACAGTTCCTCGGCCAGATCCAGATGGCCGTACGGATGCTCGAAAAGAAGGACGTCTACACCCGAGGTCACTCTCAGCGGGTCAGCCGGTATGCCACCAAGACGGCCGTCATGCTCGGCTTCACCGGGCAGGTCCTCGACCAGATCCGGTTGGGTGGTGATCTCCACGACATCGGCAAGATTGGGACCCGCGACGCGGTGCTCAACAAGCCGGGCCCCCTGACCCGGGAGGAGTTCGACGAGATCAAGAAGCACGTCACCGAAGGGGTCGAGATCCTCGAGCCGCTTCGGAAAGACAATCCCGTCGTCCTCGAGATCGTCCGCCACCATCACGAACGGATGGACGGTTCCGGCTTTCCGGACGGCCTCCGGGGTGAGTCGATCCCGATGGTGGCCCGGCTGGTGGCGGTGGTCGACGCGTTCGACGCGATGACCACGAACCGAGCCTATCGCCCCTCCCGCCGCCCCGAGGACGCGATGGTCGAACTGCAGCGGTGCACCGGCCTCCAGTTCGATCCCGACGTGGTTACCGCCTTTCAGCGGGCCTTTCCCGACGTGAGCAAGCTCCCGATCGAGATCTCATGACCTCTGCGACCTTGATGGTTTCCGTGTCCGGGATGCGAGGCCTCGTCGGCACCGACCTGACGCCCGAGTTGATTTCCCGGCATGCGGCCGCGCTCGGCGCCTGGGCCAAAGGCAACGGACAGCCCCTGGTGGTCTTGGGACGCGACTCCCGGACCAGCGGGGCGATGTTTACCCACGCGGCCCTTGCCGGGCTGATGTCGGTCGGAGTCGACGTCATCGACCTCGGCATCGTGCCGACGCCGACGGTTCAGTTGGCGGTGGAGCATCACCACGCCGGGGCCGGCTTGATTGTCACCGCGAGTCACAACCCGGTGGCCTGGAACGCCCTCAAGTTCGTCGGGCCGGACGGAATTTTTCTCGACGCGATCGCGGGCGGGGCGGTCCGAGCGATGGCGGAGCAAGGCGTGGCTCGGGGCGGATGGGACGAGATCGGCCAGGTTCGCTTTGATCCCGAGGCCACCGAGCGGCACCTCGACCAGATCTTCCGATTGCCGTGGATCGACGTGAAGCGAATTCAGGGCCGGCGTTTTCACGTGGCGCTCGACTGCGTTCGGGGCGCCGGTGGGGCGGTCATTCCAGACCTGCTCGAACGGCTCGGTTGTCGGGTTTCCGCGATCAACCTCGAGACTGACGGCCGATTTCCGCGGGAGCCGGAACCGATTCCCGAAAACCTCGGTGATTTGGGGCGGCTGGTTCGGGAGTCGGGGGCCGAAGTCGGTCTGGCGGTCGATCCGGACGTCGATCGGCTGGCCGTGGTGGACGAGACCGGGCGGCCGATCGGGGAGGATTATACGTTGGCATTCGCTGTCCGCGCGGTTTTGAGCTCTCGGCGCTCGGCACTCGGTGCTCGGCACTCGGCTGAGCCGCCGGTGGTGGTGGTGGCGAATCTTTCGACTTCTTTGGTGGTCGAGGACGCGGCTCGGGAGGGGGGGGCTCGGTTTGTTCGGGCGCCGGTGGGCGAGGCCAACGTGGCGGCCACGATCAAGGCGGAGGGGGCGCTGATCGGGGGGGAGGGGAACGGGGGGGTGATTCTCCCGGAGCTTCATGTTGGGCGCGACGCACCGCTGGGCGTGGCGCTGATCTTGCAGCATTTGGCAGTTACGGGGCAGCGCCCCAGTGAGATTGTCGCTGGCGCTCCCCGTTACCAGATTGTCAAGGCTAAGTCACCCCGGGGAACGAATTTAGAGGCGCTTTACGGGGCCCTCCGGCGTCGATTTCTGGGGGCCGAGGCCGACACTCGGGACGGTCTCCGCCTGGCGTGGCCCGATCGTTGGGTCCATGTCCGGCCCTCCGGGACCGAGCCGATCATTCGGTACATCGCGGAAGCGCCAACCGAGGCGCTGGCGAAGGAACTCATCGCAACCTGTCAGGATTTGGCCTAACGTATGTGCGGAATCGTCGGATACGTCGGACCTCGGCAAGCCACCACTATTCTGCTGGACGGGCTCCGGCGGATGGAATATCGGGGGTATGACTCGTCCGGGATTGCGATCCTCAACGGCAACGGGGTCAAGATTCGGAAGGCTGCCGGAAAGCTCGGGATCCTGGTCGACGCCCTGAAGAACGACATGCCGGTCGGCACGGTCGGGGTCGGGCACACCCGGTGGGCCACTCACGGC
>JAYTTT010000371.1:0-19409 GCA_043744895.1 Gemmatimonadota bacterium
ACCAACAGCAATGGGGGAACCCATGGGACTGCTTCCTCACCCTCCTACACTAAACTCCAAGGAACTCGGTGTCTCACTCATATTGACAGAGAGGGGGGCCGTCTGCGGGCCAGGAAGGGATCCAGCGCCGGCACGCGGCCAACTGGTCAGAGGTCGGGCGGTAGCGCGAGCAATGAAGACTCGGCATCTCCGTGCGTTGGGCTGACTTGAGTAAGCCCTACCAATCCAGGCGAATCGTGTTGCCCTCAAGGCGGGCCGTCAGATCACCGCCCACCATGGGCACGCCACCACTCGGTCGGCCAACATTCTGATCGCAGGGTCGCAGCTAAGAAGAACACCACGTGGAGAGGAGCCGTACTGAGCGCGAAAAATGCGAATGTGACGGGCGTCAGACCCGTCGACAGACTGTGCTGCCTTAACCTCCACTGGTATGAGCGCTCCAGCCTCTTCAAGGATGAAGTCGACTTCCGCTCCGGAGCTCAGTCGCCAATGGTAGAGCTCTCGAGCAGGGTCCGCATCTTTCCAAACGAAGAGGTCGCCCGCAACGAGCGTCTCGAGATGAAAGCCAGTTGGGTTTCGCTCCCGTGCGGCGGCGAGCGCGAGGGCAGGGTCTACCGCATACACCTTCGGCGCCCGAATGACTCGAGCCCCCGCATTTCTTGAAAACGAGGGGACAAGTTCGACCAAATAGCTTCGCTGTATTGCTTCGAGCCATCGCCGAATAGTGGTGACCGGAACACTGAGCTCGTTCGACATGGTTGACCCGTTCAGCTCTTGCCCCGTTCTCGCAGCGACTAAACGTACAAACGCCTCCAGTCGAGTTGCGGTCTCGACCGCGAGAATCTCTCGAACATCCCGGTTCGAGAAGACTTCCACGTAATCGTCCAAGAGTCGGAGTCTCTGCGACGGTGGTGCTGCGACTGCTCGCGGGAACCCACCAGTGTGAACCACTTGGCGCCAGTCCAATGGTCCACTGGCAGCCGCCCGCCGTTCCAATTCCTCCAGGACAACCCTATCGTCGTCGTTGAACAGAAAACTCCAACCCGGATGACTTTCGTCGAAACGAAGCTCGCTCAGCGTCAGAGGCCTAAGGGTCCGATATGTCGCGCGGCCCACGAGGGAATCTCCGACGGCCCTTCCCATCCTCGGTTGATTCGACCCGCTGAGTAGGTAGAGGCCTTTGCGTTGATCCCTGTCCACCACCGCTTTGATCGCCAGAATCAGATCTGGAGCTCGCTGGGCCTCGTCAAGGAAGGCACCGGTATCCCCGAGACTCGCCAGGAGACCGGCTGGGTCCTTGATTGCCTGATCACGGACGTCGGCATCGTCGAGCGTCCTACGGGCAAACCCTCTCTGCCTCGCGATTGCTTGGCACAGCGTGCTCTTGCCGACCCGCCTTGCCCCCATCACGGCGACGACAGGATAGAGCGCTAGGTCCATCTCGATAGTCGCCCGTAGGGACCTGGGATAGCCTGCATTTGCAGTAGGCATCGTCAAATGTTATATTGCCTCCCAAGGGACAATATACCATCGAGGCTTGATATGGCAAATGCCTATTCTGTAGAGGATCTGCTAGAGTTCCTTGACCATGCCAGCGACCGTGGCTTAATGCCTGCCGCCACAGCCCAGGCCTTAGCGGTCGCCTCAAGAAATGTCATGGGGGTCTTAGGTGAGCAGGAACGAACGGACCTTCGCAGCCAGAATCTCGATGCGATCATCAAGAGATTCAATAACAAGCGAGCAAAGGACTTCACTCCCTCCTCTCTGAAGGAGTACGGGAGGCGCGTTCACCGTGCCGTCGCCCTGTTTCTTCAGTGGAGAGAGGATCCCGCAAACTTCACGGTCAAGACCCGAACGACAGGCACTGCGCGGAAAAGGGACCAGGGCGGAGAGGCGGCCGACGGCGGCGACAACCACTTTGCCGACGTTACAGCCCCGACCCGGTCGACCTATAGCTCTTCCGTACCCGTGCGGCCCGGTGTCGTCGTGACGTTGACGAACTTACCCCACGACCTTTCCAAAGCGGAGGCAGAACGGCTAGCTGCATTCATCCGTATGCTGGCGGTTGACACTTAGAACTAACGCAGGCCATTGCCAGCTGTCGCTTGCAAGCTCGCAGCGACGGCGATCATGTCGCGGCGCGCCTTGATAATCGCCAATAGTTGGGGGCACGAAAGCGGGACCCATCGGCCCCAAGGTCGGGCCCGGGATGCCGGGAGCCCAGCCCGCTGACTCCAAGGCGCGGCCCGTCAACCCCAAAGCGCAACCCGTTTTAGCCCCGGATCGAACTGGTAACCTCAGCGACGCCGCCGAGCAGCCGATCGATGTGCTCGGCCGTGTTGTAGCAGTGCGGCGAGACCCGAATCCCCACCCCTCGCCGAGCCACGATGATCTCGCGCCGGGCCAACTCCCCAACGAGCGCTTCATCTCGAGCCGCATCCCCGGTGGTGATCGACACGATCGCTGAGCGGTGCTCAGGCTCGGCACTCGACCGCACCACGACACCAGCCGCACGGGCACCCGCGACCAACCGATCGATCAGCCGCGTCGTGTGAGCCGCAATCGCCCCGACGCCCAGCTCAAGCAACAGATCCACCGACTGCTCCAGCGCAATCAACACCGGATCCGGCCGCCCCCCGACCGAAAACCGCGCCGCCCCAGGCGCCCACGCGAGCTTCGGCGCCCCATGCACCGACGTCTCCATGCTGGTCCACCCCGCCCGATCCGGAACCACCGCGGTCACCGCCGCCTCACTGACATATAAGACCGCCGCGCCCGGAACCGCCATCAGCCATTTGTACGTCCCCGCCACCAGCACGTCGACCCCGGCCGCCGTGACATCGACCGGCACCGACCCAACACTCTGGATCGCGTCCACGATCGAAAGCGCCCCCACCGCTCGACACTCCCGCGCCAACTCGGCCAAATCAATCCGGTGGCCCGATTGCCAATGGACATGGCTCACCGCCACCGCGCGGGTCCGCCGGTCGGCCCGGGCAAACAACGACCCCAACGTGAGGTGCCCATCGACCGCCACCTGGCGAACCTCCACCCCGCGGCGCGCCAGGGCCAAGCCCGCATAGAGGACCCCCGGAAACTCGTTGGCCGGGACCAGCACGTTGTCGCCCGGCTGCCAATCGATCCCGTTCAGGATCCCGCTGACGCCGTCGGTGGTGGTAGGGACGAAGCCCACCGACCCGGGGGCCGCGCCGAGCAGCCGGCAGAGTTTGGTTTCGAGGGCCCGGCAATCGAAGTCTTGCCGGCCGGCCTGATAGAGATGCACCAGCCGCTCCCGGTCGGCGGCATAACGGCGGAGCGCCTCCGCCGACCGATGCGGGAGCGGCGACGAGGCCGCATGGTTCAAGTACGCGGCCGAACGAATGAGCGGGAATTCCGAGTCGAGGCCCTGCAAAGTGGTCGTCACCCCGGTAGTTTAGCTCCACGATGCGCCACCGCGTCAGGGTGTTCCTCAAGATCTTGGGTTTTTGGCTGCTCTATTTCTGGGTCGCCCGGGTGGTCTTTCTCGCCTACCACTACCATCGGGCGCCCGGCCTCTCGCCGCTCGACCTCTTGAGCGGGTTCGGCTCGGGGTTCCGGCTCGACGCGTCCGGGGCCGCCTACCTGACCGCGGTGCCGGCGGCGCTGCTGGTGCTGTCGCCGATTCGAGTGCTGTTGCCGTGGGTCCGCCGGTTGATCGCCACCTGGGTCATCGTGGCGGCGGTCGGCGTCTCGATCCTGGTGGCCCTTGGATTCGGCCGGTGGCGTCGGGGGGTGCCACGATTGGAAACGACAAGCGTTTCGGGGCGGCGCAGATCATAACGACCGCACCAGCGAGCGGGACGTACACCGTCCTCGTCGGGTCGAACGACGGGCTCGGGCCCCTCAGTGGGACCGGAGGCTACCCGCTCACTCTCGTGAAGGCCGGCCGTCACCGGCCAAAGCGCTTGGCGATCTCGGCCTGCGGAATGAGCTGACCGGCTTCGGCCTGGGCAAGACCGCGGTCCACTTTGGCGATGAATACAAGGCGTTCAATGGCGTCCTCGATCGTGGCGTCCGCCGGCAACTTGTCCACGGCCTCGAGGATCCGTTGTTTGAGCTGGGGTGAACTCGACATCGGGAGCTCCTAGTCTGGGGCGACTCCACGGAGGCAAGCCAAACAGCAGGGTCCCAGCAACTCTGGGGGGCACCGTGACCCAGAGCCGCGGTATACCGTCTTGCGGATCAGCTGCGAGGCCTGCCGCCGGCTCGCCGGCGACGCTTAGGCTTCGGCAGCTGCATCCGCTTGTTAGGCACCATCCCACTCGGAAGCCGGTCGGCCGGGGCCGGCTCCACGTCCGGAACCCGGGCCAAGGCCGCGAGGAACTTCGTGCGGCTGCCCCGCTTGGCCCGGGCGTCCAGATACTCGACGGTCATGATCGCGGCGAGCTTCTCCGCGAGCGCCGACGCGACGAGTTGATTCACCGAAATGCCCTCCCGCACTGCCAGCTCCTTGGCAGCCTCATGGAGGGAGTTGGGAAGCCGCAGGCTCATGGCACTCATCGCTAGTCCTCCATCGCAAGCCGGCGGAGGCATTCCGCCGGAGTGATCACATCAACACCGAACCGGCTGGCTCCGGCGAAGTCCCGCTGATTGTGCGTGACCACCGTAGCCCGGGCGGCCACCGCCAGCTCAAGCACATGGTACCCGCCTGGACGAGGAGAGCCGACGACGCACCGCGACGGGAGCGGAGCGCCGAAACGATCACGTTGGTGTCGAGCACCACCCGCCAGACCATGTGATATCATAGGTGAAGCACGTCGCACGGCAAGCTAGCCATTCTCAAGCCGGATGAGCGGAGGTGACGGCGATGGTGCCTCACTAGTATTCTGCTGCTTGGAGCTACGCCTGGCCCATTCGCCACAGGGCATCGATCGGTAGTGCCACGAGGTCGGGTGCGAAGGGAACAGCGGCCCGTCCGGTGTAGAGTACGATCCCCCGGACGAACCGTGAGCCGGCCGCCTCCCGGAACGCAGTGAGCCCCGTGAGGTCGGCCGCGGTCACGCTGGCAGCCGCCTTGACCTCGATCCCGACCACCTTGCCATCGGCCCGTTCGAGAACCAGGTCGACCTCGCGCCCGCCGTAGGTTCGATAGTGGCAGAGGGAGGCGGCCTGCTTCGACCAGCCCGACTGCTTGATCAGCTCCATGGTAGCGAAGTTTTCCAGCAGCGGTCCGAGCAACGTGGGCTCCGCCGCCAACCGATCCTCCGAGAGCCCGGCCAGGTGTGACAGCAGTCCGACATCCGCCAACGCCAGCCTCGGCGACTTGAGCATCCGGCGGGCTCGGTCGCCGGACCAGGCCGGGACTCGATACACCAGGAACACCTGCTCGAGAATAGCCAGGTACCTCGTCAGTGTAGTATGAGGGATCCCGACGGCCCGCCCGATATCGGCGACGTTGACGATCGATCCGGCGCGCGCGGCCAGATATCCGACCAAGCGCGGCAGCGCGGTCAACCCTTCAACGTCCGCCACCTCCCGAACGTCCCGCTGCAGGACCGTGGTCAGATAGCTCCGAAACCAGGCCGACCGTCGCTCGGCGCTGCCCCGCGTCTGAACCTCCGGAAACCCACCCTTGAGGAGCGTGGCGACCAGGTCTCGCCGACTCGACAACCGGGGCGCGTGCGGGGGGAGCCGGGCGCCGAACACCTGGTCGATGAATCCATCGCGGTGTTGCCACAGCTCGCCCTGACTGAACGGCCAGAGCGTCAATACCTCCATCCGGCCAGCCAGCGACTCCGAGATCCGCGGCAGGGTCAGCACGTTGGCCGATCCCGTGAGCAGGAACCGGCCCGCCCGGCGCCGGCGATCGACGGCCAGTTTGATGGCGGGGAACAGGCCGGGCACCAGTTGGACTTCATCGATAACCATCGGACCGTCGATGGCCCCAATGAACCCGGCCGGATCGGCCTCGGCAGCCGCCCGGACGGTAAGATCATCGAGCGAGAAGAACGACGCTCCGTGCCGCGCGCCAACGAGGGCGGCCAGCGTGGTCTTGCCCACTTGCCGAGGGCCCACGAGACAGACGACGGGCGTGTCGGCCATCGCGGCCCGAACGGCGGTCTCGAGATGTCGGGGGAGCGGATCGCGGTCCGTCATGTGGGGTAATATTCACCATCACACGGTGAAATGTCAACGCGGCCGCAGTCCATGCCGAGCTGGTCGCGTGACGGCGTGTCCGGGCTTGACGTGCCATGCTAGAAGTGGCATGTTCCCGCATGTCGTCTCGGCCCCTCAAACCCGTCGAGTGGATCGGCGCCGCCCTTGACGAACTCCGGGCCTGCCCCGAGGCGGTCCAAGACGTGGTAGGGTATGCGCTGTTTGTGGCGCAGGGCGGGGACCACCATCCGGCCGCGAAGCGACTCAAGGGCGAACTCCAGGGGCTGGTCGAGATCGTGGACGACTGGGACGGCAACACGTATCGGGCAGTGTACACGACCCGACTGGCGGGCGTGATCTATGTGCTCCACGCCTTCCAGAAAAAGGCCACCAAGGGGATCGCGACCCCGCGCCACGTGATCCAGGTGATCAAGGAACGGTATCGGCGGGCGCAAGCACACCACGCCGAGCACTATCGGGAGAGGGGATGAGGGCATGGCCAAGGAAAAAGTGATCCGGGGCAGTGGGAACGTCTTCGCCGATCTGGGCCTTCCTCACCCCGAGGAGCGGCTCGCGAAGGCCGCCCTGGCCCATGCGCTGGCCCGCCTGATTCGGGCCCGCGGGATGACGCAGAAGGCCGCCGCCGCGCAGCTGGACATCGATCAGCCCAAAGTCTCGCACCTGCTGCGGGGCCAGCTCGCCGGCTTTTCGACCGACCGACTGCTGGGCTTCCTGACCGCACTGGGCCGCGACGTCGACATCGTCGTCAAGAGCCCGCCTCGCTCCCGGCGCCGCGGGCGGATGCGGGTCGTGGCGGCCTAACGTCACCGAGATCGCCTGACAACCCCCCTCGAAAACTCGCATCGGGCTGCTGCCACTTCGGGCCCCTGCTCCGCCAGTTCTACGCGGCCAGCGACCGGACCGACAAAGGCGTCGCCGCGATTCTGAGCGGGTTCCCCGCCCTGCCCCGGGGCTCGCAAGACCTGGGCGTTCGAGGTCGGCCCCGGCGAACGCTGACCAGGCGCCGCCGATTGTCTTTGGCATCGACGGACCGACCGCGACCCCAAGGAGAGTCCGGCTATTTGGGCCGACCTTGATCGACCCGAGGGCCGTTCTTGAGTACGAAAGGCCGAGCCTCAAACTGAGGTCGAATCCGCTTCCGAAAGTTGCCCGGCGGCTCGCGACCCCAGCCGAACCGCGAACACCGCCGCCCCCGAACGCCCGGGCATAGCCCGCGCCGACAATAACATCGGTGCGGGACTGAGCAAGTGCCTCGTGCGGTGCGCCGAACAGTCCAAGGAGGAGGGTCGCTGCTACCCGCGTGGCGGCGGAGTACTGCAAGGTGCCGAGGTGCTCGGGGGGTCGCTCGATCAATCGCGGCCCGGACCGCGGTCTCGAGATGTCGGGGGAGCGGATCGCGGTCCGTCATGTGGTGTAATATTCACCATCACTACGGCGAAATGTCAACGACATACCGACGGATCTGTGAATCGGCTCGACACCCGAGTCGAGGCCCTGCAAAGTGGTCGTCACCCCGGTAGTTTAGCTCCACGATGCGCCACCGCGTCAGGGTTCTCCTCAAGATCATGGGTTTCTGGCTGCTCTATTTCTGGGTCGCCCGGGTGGCCTTTCTCGCCTACCACTACCATCGGGCGGCCGGCCTCTCGCCGGCCGACGTCCTGAGCGGGTTCGGCTCGGGGTTCCGGCTCGACGCGTCCGGGGCCGCGTACCTGACCGCGGTGCCGGCGGCCCTGCTGGTGCTGTCGCCGATTCGAGTGCTGTTGCCGTGGGTCCGCCGGTTGATCGCCACCTGGGTCATCGTGGCGGCGGTTGGCGTCTCGATCCTGGTGGCGGCGGACCTCGAACTCTTCGCCCAGTGGGACAAGCGGATCGACGCCTCGGTGGTCTGGTATCTCAAGACCCCGGCCGAAGCGTGGGCCTCGACCGGTGGGTCGCCGCGACTCCTGCTGGTGGCGGTGGCCATTGCGCTGGCAACCGGCGCCGTGGCGGCGTTCCGCCGTTTCGTCGGCCCGGACCTGGTGCGGCTCGAACCGATCAACGCCTTCTTCATGGCCCCGCTGGTTTTGCTGATCGGCGTCTTGGTGATCCCGGCGCGCGGTGGGGTGCAAAACTGGCCACTGACCGGCAGCAGCGCCTACACATCGGCCGAGCCGTTCCTCAATCAGGCGGCCCAGAACGCCGCTTGGGGGTTCTTCGACTCGATGTACCGGCGAATGTACGACCGGACCAACCCGTTCGTGACCATGAGCCCCGCCGAGGCCGAGCAACTCACCATCCGGCCGGCTCCCGCGGCGGCGGGGCCAAGCCGGCTGCTTACGACTCCGCGGCCTAACGTCCTGGTCATTATCTGGGAAAGCGCCAGCGCCCGGGCGTTCGGTTCGTTAGGCGGGCAGCCAGGGGTGACCCCAATGACCGACAGCCTGGCGCGGCAGGGACTCCTCTTCCGCCAGTTCTACGCGGCCGGCGACCGGACCGACAAAGGGGTCGCCGCGATTCTGAGCGGGTTCCCCGCCCTGCCCCGAGGCTCCCTGATGATGGTGCCGAGCAAGACCCGGGCGTTGCCGTTTCTCAATGCCGACTTCGGGGCCGCCGGCTACCGGTCGTCGTTCTACTATGGCGGCGAACTCGAGTTCGCCTCGCTCAAGGCCTACTTGGTCAACGCCGGGTATCAGCGGGTCGTTGGCAAAGAGGGGTTCCCGGCCAAAAGCTGGACCTCGATGTGGGGCGCCCACGACGGCGCCGTGGCCGACCGGCTCCAGAACGACCTCGGCCGGGAGACCGAGCCGTTCTTCTCAGTCTGGCTCACCTTATCGAGCCACGAGCCGTTTGAGACCCCGGACCCGCCCCGGATCAAAGGGACCGACTGGCAGAGCCAGTATTACAACTCCCTGGCCTACACCGACCACGTCATCGGCCAGTTCATTGCCCGGGCCCGCACCAAGCCGTGGTGGAGCAAGACGCTGGTCGTGATTGTCGCGGATCACGGGCGCCGAGTCTCGCCGATGGAGACGGCCCCATCGCGCGACGCCTATGCCATGTTTCGGATTCCGATGCTCTGGCTTGGCGGGGCTCTCGCGGTCACCGATTCCGTGTCCGACCGGATCGGTTCGCAAACCGACATCCCGCCGACCCTTCTCGGGGCCGTGGGGCTCATCCCGAAGCGACCGTACCCCTACGGCGGCTCGCTGCTCGACCCGAACCCGTCTCCCTTTGCCTACTACGGCTTCGAGACCGGCTTCGGGATCGTCACCCCGGATGGCTCGCTGGTCTACGACCTCCGGGCCGGCCGCCCGAGTTCGAGCCGCGGCACCTACACCGACCGCGACGTCAGGCTCGGCCGGGCCCTCTCGCAGCTGACCTATCAGGATTACCTCGACCGATGAGAGACGATCTCTGTCTGCTGACCGCCCTCGAACTGCACGACCTGATCCGGGCCGGCGACGTCTCGGCCCGCGAGGTGATGCGGGCCCACCTGGAACGAATCGAGCGGGTCAATCCCGGCCTCAACGCCATCGTGACCCTGGTGGCCGACCAGGCAATGGCCGAGGCAGAACGGGCCGACGAGCGGCAGGCCCGGGGCGAACCGTTAGGCCTGCTGCACGGGCTTCCGGTGGCCCACAAAGATCTCTTCGACACCGCGGGCGTCCGGACCACCTACGGCTCGCCGCTCTACGCGAACCATGTTCCCACCACGGAGGCCCTGATCGTCGAGCGATTGAAGGCGGCCGGCGCGATTTCGGTCGGGAAGACCAACACCGCCGAGTGGGGTGCCGGCTCCCAAACCTTCAACCCGGTGTTCGGTCCGACTCGGAATCCCTACGACCACGCGAAGACCTGCGGTGGTTCGAGCGGCGGCTCGGCGGTCGCACTGGCGGCGGGGATGGTGCCGCTCGCCGACGGCAGCGACATGGGCGGATCGCTCCGGAACCCGGCGGCGTTCTGCAACGTGGTGGGCTTGCGGCCGTCGGCCGGACGAGTGCCGAGCTGGCCCGACCGGCTCGCCAACCAGAGTCTCGGCGTTGCCGGCCCAATGGCCCGAACGGTGGGTGACGCGGCCCTGATGCTGGCGGCGATTGCGGGACCCGACGTTCGGTCGCCGATCGCCCTGGAAGAACCGGGCGCCCGGTTCGCCAGGCCGTTAGGCAGAGATTTCCGCGGGGTCCGGGTCGCGTGGGCGCCCCGGTTCGGCGGTCTGCCTTATGACCCCCAGATCCCGGAACGGATCGAGGCCCGGCGCCCGGTCTTCGAGGCGTTAGGCTGCGTGGTCGAGGAGGCGGAGCCGAATCTCGACGAGGCCGACGAGGTCTTCAAGACCCTCCGGGCCTGGCACTTCGCGACCACCCAGCAAGAGACCTGGACCCAGCACCGAGGGAGCCTCAAGGACACGGTGATTTGGAACATCGAGCAAGGGCTGGCGCTGTCCGGTCTCGATATCGGCCGGGCTGAGCTGCAACGGACCGTCCTCTATCACCGGGTCCGGAGGTTTTTCGAGCGGTACGAGTTCCTGGTGTTGCCGGTGACCCAGGTCATGCCGTTCGACGTCGAGGCCGAGTACCCCCGGGAGATCAACGGCGTCGCGATGACGACCTATATCGACTGGATGAAGTCCTGCTATCTCATTTCGGCCACCGGGTGCCCGGCTATTTCGGTGCCGGCCGGGTTCAGTGCGAACGGGCTGCCGATCGGGCTCCAGATCGTAGGCCGTCACCGGGACGATTTCGGGGTGCTCCAGCTCGCGAATGCCTTTGCCGAGGCCCGCGTCTAGCCATCCACCCCCGCGAGCGATAGCTTCACGACGCCCCCCTCAGTCAAACCTCGGAGAGACTTATGACAACTCGGTTCGGATTCATCGTGACCGCCGGCCTGCTAACTGCATGTGCCGGCGACAAGGCGGATAACAAGGCCCCCGACCCCGCGGCTGACGAGGCCGCCGCGCAAGCCGCGATCGCCAAGCTCCACACGGACTACGCCACCCACTTCAACCTCCACCACGCCTCGGTGGTGGCCGACCTCTACGCCGACTCGGCCGGCTACTTTGGAGCCGACGGATCGATCGACCAAGGCAAGACAGCGATACTGAAGGGGATGGAAGAGACGATGGCGGCCAAGCCGACCATCACGCTCTCACCGGCTGAGACCAAGGTGTTCGGTGACCGGGCCCTCACCCGCGGGTCGTACACCATCGCGATGACACCGCCCGGCGGTGCGGCCGTCACCCTGCCCGGGCACTACCTGACCGCGTACGAGCGCCAAAACGGAGTCTGGAAAATCGGGACTGTGGTCTCCAACTACAACGCACCGCCCCCGGCCGGTACCCCGCGCGATACCACGATGACCGCGCCGCCCCCAGACGGTGGCACCCTGAAAGACTTGGTCGGCGCCTTCGTCCAGCATTACAACCTCGGCCATGCGTCGGTCGTGGCCGGCCTCTATACCGACAGCGCCCACTCCGCCTTCGCCGATACCACCGAGGCGAATGGCCGAGCCGCGATCGAAGGTTATCTCACGAAACAGATGGCCCAGGGGTCGCCGCAACTGACCATTCACGATGTCTCCACCACTGAGCTTCCGGGCGGGTGGGCCCTCGACGGAGGTTGGTACCAGATCACGGCCACGTCGCCGAAAGGTCCCGTCAACCGGGCCGGGGTCTACATGCTTCTGGCCCAGCGCCAGGCCGACAACAGCTGGAAGATCCACTGGAGCGTCACCAACGGCGGGCCGGTGCCGGCCGCGGCTCCGGCAAAGCCGAAATAGTCTGACCGGCAAAATAGAACAGCATGTCGACGTTACCGGGTGGGTGACCCAGCGCCCTCAGCAAGAGCGCGACCTGCCCGCGATGATGAGAGCCATGATTTGCCACATGGCGCAGGATGTCGCCTAACCGCAAGGAGAACGCGCCGAACGGCTCGAGGGTGAACGCCATCACCCGCGTCAAGTCGCTGTCCGTGAGGCCTGCCACGAACGCCCGAACGGGGTGTTCGATCGGACCCCAGGTTGCCACGACCGCCGCGGCCGTCGGGAAATCCTCCGCTCGGAACTTGGGTCCGCGGGCGGGCCCGCCGGCCCGCTCGAGCCAGCCGGCTTCGGCGCTCATCGTGTGGACCAGGGTGTTCCGAACCGACCCGTAGCTCCCGGCCACCACCGCGGTGAATTGGTCGGGTGCGAGACGGCCGGCAACATCGAGCAGCTGCCGGTTGGCCCAGTAGCCGTAGTCGAACAGCGTCGCGATATCAGGAGCCGTCACGCAACCTCCTCGGATGGGCCGAACCTACCACCGGCAAACTGGCCGCGGATGAACTCGGTGACCTCGGCGAGCGCCTGACGAGCCTCCGGCATGAACGCCGCCAGCAGTTGCCAGCCGTGCATCACATCCTCATACACCGACAACCGGCTCGAGCCGCCGACCGCGACGATTCGGTCGTGCATCCGCCGGGCGTCGTCGAACAGCAACTCGGTGGACCCCACTTGGAACAGCACCGGCGGGAGCCCACGCGGCTCGGCGTACAACGGCGAGGCCCGCGGGTCGTCGGCCGGGGCGCCGCCGAGATAGGCCGACGCGAACGCCGGAATATTCTCGGGACGGAACATGGCGCACCGGCCGTCGTTGCCCCGGAGCGAGGCCCCGGTGCCCGCGAGATCGGTCCACGGCGACAACGCGACGACGCAGGCCGGCGCCGGTAACCCGTGATCCCGCGCATGCACCGCCAACGCGAGAACCAGCCCGCCGCCCGCGGACTCGCCGGCCACCGCGATCGGTGCGCCCGGGGCCCCATGGGTCACCAACCACTGGTAGGTGGCCACCACATCGTCATAGGCGGCCGGGAAGCGTGCCTCGGGCGCCCGCCGGTAATTGGCGGCAAACACCCGGCACCCCGTCATCCGGGCAAGCTCCGCGGTGACCGGCCGGTGGGTGGCCGCCGTGCCGGCCACGTAGCCACCCCCGTGGACATAGAGCACCACACCGCGCGCTGAATCGGCGCCCGAATCAGGCGGGGTCAACCACTCGCCCCGGGAAAGACCGCCATCCAGTACGGCCTCGGGCCGGATTCCCCGGAGGACGAGGTGTTGGTAAGGTGGCGGCGCGCCGAACAAGCGGCGGGCGCGCCGCGTCAGCGCGGGGGTGTCGCCCCAATCGCGACGGCGGATGATGAGGCGGGAACATCCGCTGACCACGCGCGCTTGCCACGAGGGTCTCTTCATGACATCGGGTTCTCGCTCCGGGCCTTCAGCCCGGCCGCTTCGAGGCCGAGGTATCGCTCGGCGATCCCTTTGGTGATCAGCCCAAGAAGGCCGCCGAGGGCTCCTTCGAGGTCGAGCGTTAGGGTCGCTTGGCTTCCGGTGGCGGCTGGCTCGACCTGGTGATGGGCGACGACCCGAAGCCCGGGCGCGGTGTTCACCCACGTGAAGCTCCGGCCGGGCGCGATCGCGGTGATCGTCCAGAGTGCCGGCGGGAACTTTGGCTGCCGGATCAATGCCCTGCCGCCGACCGCGAAGGGGTTATCGCCGACCCGCTTGACGCTGGTGATCGACGCGGTCCACTCGGGCCATCGGTCGATGTCGCTCATCACCTGCCAGACCCGTTCGGCGGGAGCGGCGATGGCGGTCGTAATCCTGAAATTCCTCATGAGGTTTCACGCATGACGGGGGTTGGGCCGGCCGGGTGGAGCCAAGACCCCAAGCCAGCGGTGAAGAAACATCGCGACGGGAGAGGACCGGAGGGCTCAACCCTCCCCGCCACGAGGTTAAGGTCCTTACTTCACCTCTTCATACAACGCGGCCGCTACCGCGGCGTCCATCTTGGCCGCCGCGTGAAAGGCCCGGGTGCTCGCCTCAACGAGTCTGGCGTTCTCCCTTGGTCGCTTCTCCCACGCCATCTGGGCCAGCTCAGTCGGCGTCGCCGAGCGCAACCCGACCGGGCCCTTCGCATTGTCGAGGTTGGGCAGCTGGTGACTTACGCTGGCATCGACGACGAGCGCGTCCGCCCGCTGGAGTTCCTCGTCGGTCGGCTCGTCACTATCGGATAGATCCCAAGCCCAAACCAGGCTGCCACCCTCGCTCTTAAACAGGCGGACCCGCGTGTAGGAACCGGTGTCGTCCTCGTCGCAGATCGACGACTCGCCAAGGAGCAGACCTCTAAGTCGGAGCGGTTTGTTGCCGATACGGAAGATGACCTGAGCGGATTCCACCATGGTTACATCCCTCCTTAGTTTCATCGGGCGCACTTCTCGGCGGCGCCGTTCACCGTTCGCGGATCCTCCTACCCTCGGAAACCAGTGGCTCCTGGAGGCCCGCAGACGTAACATTATGCAACAAACGCTGAATTGAGGGCAACCCGATCCAACTCTGGCAACCCGGCGGCAACGACCGAGGCTAGGTAGGACTGGGTTCGGTCACCCTCACGGCCGCTCGCTCCCGTTCTCGATGTCGGCCGCGATCCGCCAGACACCCTTTTTATCCCTCCGGAGTGCCAGGACGAACTTTCCCCCCGGACCCGGCGCGCCCGGGTAGCGATAACCGCCGATGATATAGCCGACCGTGTCACTCGTGGCATAGCCGAACGCAACCAGTTGGAGGTCACCGCCTGGTTGCTGGTGCGACCGCTGAATCGCGACGGTTCCCCGAGCGGGCAGCCGTCCGTTCGGAAGAATGAAGCCGTCGGCCGTGAACAGCGCCGCGAGACGAACCCCGTCCCCCGCCTTCCAGGCAACCTCATAATCGCGGAGCACCCGGACCAGGGGCCGCGGAAGTTGCCCGGTGGGAAGCGGCCAATCCGCTCGGTCTTGGGCCACGACCGCCGCCGGGCCGAGGCAGGCCAACATCGCGAGCACCAGAGCCCCACTCATTGACCACCTCTGTAAAGGACGAGGTAACCTGGTTACTCGACCCCGCCCGAGCAATCCTCTCGGGGTCAACCGGCCGCGCCCGCTTGGTCTCGGCGCAGTGCCGCTCGATCTCGGTCCGGACTCCACCGCGGCGATCCTACGCCCGCGCCCTCCGCCCCACGACCTCAAGCAGTGACTCGTACGACTTCGCGAACGACGCGACTCCTTCCACCTCCAGCCGCGCCAGCACTCCGTTGAAGTCGATTCCGAGCTCCGCCAGGCCGGCGATGGTCCGTCGCGCTGCCTCGAGCCCGCGGTCGATCCGGACCTCGGGCCTGCCATGGTCCCGGTACGCCGCGATCGTCGCCGGCGGCATCGTATCCACCGAGTCGGGCCCCACCAGCGCCTCCACATAGTAGATGTCCGGGTACCGGGCGTTCTTCGAAGAGGTGCTCGCCCAGAGCGGCCGCTGCCGGCGCGCGCCCCGTACCGCCAGCGCGGCAAACTCGGCACTCGCAAAGGTCTCCTGAAAGTCGTGGTACGCGAGTTGGGCATTGGCGATCGCCGCCTTGCCAAGCGCCGCCGTGAGGGCGTCGGCATTGCCCGCCCCGGCCGCGAGCCTTGCCTCGAGCAGCTTGTCCACGGCGCTGTCCACCCGGCTGACGAAGAAGCTCGCCACCGACGCAATCCCGCCGATCTCCCGGCCGGCCGCGGCCCGCGATCGCAGGCCGGCGATATAGGCGGCCATCACGGCGGCATACCGCTCCAGCGAGAAGATCAGGGTCACGTTGACGTTGATGCCGTCGGCGATTGATGCCTCGATGGCGCCCAGCCCTTCCAGCGTCGCGGGGATCTTCACCATCAGGTTCCGGCGCGCCACCGCCGCCCACAGGCGCCGCGCCTCCGCCAGGGTCCCCTCGGTGTCGTGCGCCAGCCGGGGAGAGACCTCGATGCTGACGTAGCCATCGCCCCCGCCGGTGCGCTGATACACCGGGAGGAAGAGGTCGGCGGCGTTCCGGATGTCCTCGATGGCGAGCGCGTCGAAGATCGCTTCGGCGCCCTTCCCCTGAGCAGCCAGCGCGCGGAGTGCCGCGTCGTAGGCGTCACTGGTGGCAATCGCCTGCTCGAAGATCGTCGGATTCGAGGTCAGTCCCGTGATCTCACCATCGGCGATCATCCGGGCCAGCGCTCCGCTGGTGAGCAGATCGCGGCGGATGTTGTCATGCCAGGGCGACTGGCCGAGCTGCTGCATAACGAGGAGCGGATGAGACATGGCCGGTTCCGTGGTGGGATGATGAATCGGATGAGGGGACGTTAAGCCGGCGGCCTCGTCTTCCAGCTGCGCCACTTTGCCGAGCCGCCGGAGGTGGCGCTCCTCGCCGCTGAAAGTCGCACCCAGATAGGCGCGGAGCAGTTCGGGGATCAATGCCGGACCAAGGACCCGGGCGCCGAGGGTCAGGATGTTCAGATCGTCGTGCTCGACGCCCTGGTGGGCGGAGTAGGTGTCGTGGCAGATCGCGGCTCGCACCCCTCTGATCTTGTTCGCGGCGATCGCGGCACCAACCCCGCTGCCGCAGAGGAGCACGCCGCGGTCGGCCGCGCCGCTCACCACCGCGACGGCCACCGCCCGCGCGATATCGGGATAGTCCACCGGCGCCGTCGACCAGGTGCCGAGGTCGATCGCCTCGTGCCCGAGGAGCCGGACCGCCTCCAGCACCCCGCCTTTGAGCGGGTAGCCGGCGTGGTCGGCGGCGACCGCGACCTTCACGTGCCACCACCCGGCGAATAGGTGGCCTCGGTTGGAGTCGGCCCGGGGCTGCGGCGCACCCGCCCGTTCGCGGCCAGCCGTTCGAGGACCTGGAAGATGGTCTCTACCTGGTCGGGTATTCCCGCGGCGGCGGCGATCTCTTCGGCGGTCCGGGCATGGGCACCGGCGCGGAGTTCGGTGAGCACCGCCCGCTGAACGCCCAGCACCGCCGTCGCGGCCTTCTTCCCCGCCTCCACGCCCGGCTGGTGATAGGCGTTGACGTTGATGAGCGTCGCATAGAGACCCACCGCCCGCTCATACAGCGCGATGAGCGCGCCGATCGACCGCGCGCTGACGTCAGGGACGGTGAGCGTGATCGACTCCCGCTCGTTCTGATAGAGCGCCTCCCGGGTCCCGAGTAGGAAGCCGTGCAGATAGTCGCCCGGGGTGATCTCCGGCTCGACCTCGAGCGGCGCACCGCCCTGGTCCTGCAGCACCTGCACAAAGGTGAGAAAGAAATTGGGGACGCCGTCGCGGAGCTGCTGCACATAGGCGTGCTGATCGGTGGAGCCCTTGTTGCCGTACACCGCAATCCCCTGATGGACGATCTTCCCCGAGAGGTCCCGCTCCTTTCCCAGCGATTCCATCACCAGCTGCTGGAGGTACCGCGAGAAGAGCAACAGCCGGTCCCGGTACGGCAGCACGACCATATCCTTCGTCCCCCGGCCCCCGCCCGCATGGTGCCACATCAGTGCCAGCAGTGCGGCGGGGTTGGCCGCCACGGTACGGTTTCTGGTAACGACATCCATCTCCCCGGCGCCCGCCACCATCGCGTCGATGTCGATTCCCTGCAGCGCCGCGGGCAGGAGCCCGACCGCGGAAAATACGGACGTGCGGCCCCCGACCCAGTCCCACATCGGGAAGCGGGCGAGCCAGCCACCCTCCTTCGCGGACCGGTCGAGTTCGCTGTCGGCGCCCGTGACCGCAACGGCGTGCCGGGCGAAGCTCAGCCCCGCCTGCCGATAGGCTCGCTCCGCCATCAGCATCCCGTTCCGGGTTTCCTTCGTGCCGCCCGACTTGGAGATGACCACCGTGAGCGTTCGCGCGAGGCACTCGCCCAGCCGCGCCAGCACCCGCTCCATCCCCTCCGGGTCGGTGTTGTCGAAGAACTGCGGCGCCAGCCGGTCGCCGGCGCTGCCCAGCGCATCGGCCAGGAACTGCGGACCCAGCGCGGACCCGCCGATGCCGATGACCAGCAGCGCTTCGAATCTCCCGCCCCCCTCCGGCACGACTCGGCCCGCGTGTATGGCAGCCGCGAACTCCCGCACCTGGCGCTGGGCCGCACCGATCGTCTCGGCGAGCGCCAGCGCAAGCTCCGGCGCCCGGAGCCAGTAGTGCCCGACTTGGCGCTGTTCGTCGGGATTCGCGATCGCCCCCCCTTCCAGCGCCTGCATGGAGTCAAAGGCGCCGGCCATCGGTACGGCCATCCGGGCGAAGAAGCCGTCGTCGAAGCGCATCCGCGAGATATCGAGGGTCACTCCGAGTGGTGCCACGACACAGAAGTGCCGGCGGTAGCGGTCCCACAGCGGGGCGGCGGTCATACCATCTCCTTGGCGGCGGCGACGACGGCCTCGACCGTGAAGCCGAACTTGGTGAGCAGGGCCTTGAGCGGCGCCGAGGCGCCGAACGACCGCATCCCGATAATGTGCCCCACGGAGCCGGTGTACCGTTCCCAGCCGAAGGTGCTCGCCTGCTCCACCGCCACCCGGGCCGTCACCTCCGGCGGTAGGACGCTGTCGCGATACTCCTGGCTCTGCTCTTCGAACAGCTCCCAGCAGGGGAGGCTCACGACCCGGCTCCGGATCCCTTCCGCCAGCAGCCGCTCGTGTGCCGCCACGCAGAGGCCGACCTCGCTACCGGTCGCCAGCAGAATGACCTCGGGGGGGCCGCCCGGCGCGCTCTCCAGGACGTAGCCGCCCTGAAGCACCCCGTCGGCTGAGGCGTACCGGGTTCGGTCGAGCGTCGGCATCGCCTGACGAGAGAGGATCAGCGCCACCGGCTCGTGACGGAGGGGCATGATCGCGCGCCATGCCGCCACGACCTCGTTGGCATCGCCGGGACGGAAGACCCTGAGTCCTGGAATGGCGCGGAGCGAGGCAATCTGTTCTACCGGCTGGTGGGTTGGACCGTCTTCGCCGACACCGATCGAATCGTGGGTATAGATGTAGATCACCGGCAGCTCCATCAGCGCCGAGAGGCGGAGCGTGGGGCGCGAGTAGTCGCTGAAGATCAGGAATTGCGAACCGAAGGCTCGGACCTTCGAGAGCGAGAGCCCGTTGAGGATCGACCCCATGGCGTGTTCGCGGATCCCGAAATGAAAGTTGCGGCCCGACGGTTCGGTCGCGGAAAAGTCCCCCGCGCCTGCGAACGTCAGGCGGGTCTTGGTGGAGGGGGCGAGGTCGGCGGAGCCGCCGATCAGCCAGGGGTGATTCCGCGCGATGGCGTTGAGCACCGTCGCCGAGGCGTCCCGACCCGATACGCCGGTCGGGTCGGCGGGGAATGAGGTCAGCTCCCGGTCCCACCCGTCGGGGAGCTGGCGCCGCTGCGTTAGGTCGAATTGTTCCGCAAGGTCGGGGTGAGCCTTCCGGTACTGCGCGAACAGCTCGGTCCAGCTCGCCCGGAGG
>JAYTTT010000372.1:0-54808 GCA_043744895.1 Gemmatimonadota bacterium
CCGATGCCGGCGCCGGCAAAGAGACCGAGCCCGTAGAACAACTGCTTCGGGCCCACGCCGGTGGCGGCGCTCATGGCATCGAGGAAGTAGATCCCGAAAATGCCGAGGATCCACCAGAACAGCGTCAGCATCACGGTCTTCTTGGGACCGAGCTTGCCCTCGAGGAATCCGAACCCGAGCGCGCCGGCCACAGCGGATAGCTGCAAGGCCAGGAACAAGAGCACGAATTCTCCGCCCGACAGATGGATCTCTTCGCGGGCGTAGATCCCGACGAATTTGACGATTGCGTCGAGCCCCGCCATGTACACCATGAACGCAATCAGAAACTGGAACAGGATCCGGTGGTTCCGGGCGGTGCTGATGGTTTGCCGAAACTCCATCACGCCGGCCTGCACCAGCCGGCCCAGCGAGGCGTGTTCGTATCCCGGCGCCGGGAGGGACCGGTTCTTGACCAGGGCAAAGGTCGGGAGAGCGGCCACAATGAAGAAGGCCCCCATCGCGAGCATGGCCAGCTGGTTCTCATGGACATAGCGGGCCAGGTCGGCGGCGGGGTCGGCCTGGATGATTACCTGCGAAGCGATGAACACGCTCACCAGCCCGCCCAGGTAGCCGATGCCCCAGCCGAGGCCCGAGATCCGCCCCATGTTCTCGTTGGTGGCGAGTTCCGGCAGGAAGCTCGCGCAGAACGACTCGCTCAGCATGAAACCGACGTTGCCGATGACGACCAGCACGATCGCGGGCCAAATCTGGCCCGGGCTCACGAAATAGAGACCGGCCGTTCCGAGCGAGCAGACGATGCAGCTGGCCAGGAGATAGGCCTTCTTCTTGCCGCTGTAGTCGATGATCGCCCCGGCCAGGGGCTGAATGATCAGCGCCACCACCATCGAGAGGAGGATCGCGATCGACCAGTAGGAGTCCCGGGCCACCGAGTCCTTCGGGACGATGTACCCGACGAAGAAGGCGCTGTAGACGGCGGTGATGACCACCGTAGTGTACGAGGAGTTGGCGAAATCGAACATCGCCCAGCCGAAGATCTCCCGCTTGGTCACGGGGATCTCGCGGCGGGAAACTACTCCAGTGGTCGATTCCACAGGGACCTTGGGTTAGGGCTTTCGCCGGTTGAACACCTCGAGATCCTTCGCCACGATGCCGTCGAGCACCGACAGCTGGCGAGCCAACTCGGCGGAGAGCTCCTTGAAGACCCGATGGGCCCCGTCGGTGGGTTTGGAATCGCCGCTCTCGACGCTCCGGCGGAGGGCCGCGATCCGGTTGCTGAGCCGGATCGGGAAGTTGAGCAGGTCTTGGCTCGAGCGGCTCCGCGACTGGTACAGTTCGTCTTCCACCGCCGTCAACTTCTGCCTGAGGCCGGCCCCGGCCGCGCCTAAGGACGGAGCCTTGGCCACGCGGTCATCAATCGCATCCTTCAGGGCCCGAATCCGGATGACGGCGTTCAGGGCGTCGTTCTCCCGGTCGCGAATGCTCGAGGCCAGCGCGAATTGCGCCTTGAGGTCGTCGTCGGTGACGCCGATGAGGCGAGGGTCGCGCTTGATCTCGAACGGCGCCGTCTTGGTCACGCCCCCCGCGGTAAGCCGCACCTGGTACGTTCCCGGAGGCGCCATCGGGCCGGCCTCGGAACGGGCGCCCCACATGATCAGGCAAAGAAACGTCGCCGAACCCGGGTAGCGGCCGTCCCACACGAACCGACTGAGGCCCGCTTTCGCGGGGGGCATCGGCTGGGCGCGGGGCCGAACGTCACACCCGATTCGGGCCAGTTCAACGGAATCGGCCCGGATCACACTGCTATCGACCTTGGCAAGGCCCGCGAACGATCGGATGACGCTACCCGCTTGATCGAGCACGTCGAGCCGGACGGAGTCAGCGGGGCGCTCGAGGTAGTAGTGGAACGAAACCGGATAGACGCCCCGAACGGCCGCTCGCGGCTGGTACAGCGTGACCGGCTCTTTGGCGGCGGTCGGCGAAAGCTCCCGAAGGAAGCCGACATCCTCGAGGAGCCACATCGACCGGCCGTGGGTGGCGATGACCAGGTCGTTTTCCTCGACGACCAAGTCGGGCACTTGCACGTCCGGCAAGTTGAGGGAGAGCGACTGCCAATGAGCTCCCCCGTCCCAGGACCCATAAATGCCATGCTCCGTGCCGGCGTAGAGTAGGCCCTTTCGCTTGGGATCTTCCCGGACGGCGTGGACGTAGGCGTCGGCCCGGATCCCGTCGACGATCTTGCTCCAGGTGGCGCCGTAGTCGGTGGTCTTGAAGATGTAGGGCGCCCGGTCATCGAGCTGGTAGCGTTTGGCGGCGAGATACGCGGCGCCCGGTTCGTGGCGCGAGGCCTCGATCAGGCTGATCCGGGAAAACGCCGGCAGATCCTTGGGAGTGACGTTCTTCCAGGTCTTGCCGCCGTCGCGAGTGAGCTGGGCTAGGCCGTCGTCGGATCCGGTCCAGATGGTATTGAGGTCGTGAAACGACGGGGCGATGGTGAAGATGGTCCCGTAGACCTCGGGCCCATTCATGTCATGGGTGATCGGCCCACCCGAAAAGCCTAACGTTGCCGGATCGGCCCGGGTCAGATCGGGGCTGATCCGTTCCCACGACTGGCCGTCATTGGTCGTTTTCCAGAGATGCTGCGAGGACGTATAGATGATGTTTGGATCGATCGGCGAAAAGACGATCGGATAGGTCCATTGCCACCGCTCCGGTAACGCGCTGGCCGGCTCGCCCGAGAAGAACCGGGGGTAGACCTGGACATCCCGGATCTGACCGTTGCTCCGGTCGTACCGGGTCAGCAAGGCGCCTTGGCTTCCCGCAAAGAACACATTCGGATTCCGGGGATCGGGCGCGATGTAGCCGCTCTCGCCGCCACCGACGTCGTACAGGTAGTCGCCGGCCGATGGGAGGAGGCCGGTCAATTGCTCCCAGCCAACCGGCGCCACGCAGAAGGTGCTGTTGTCCTGCTGGGCACCGCAGACGTGATAGGGAAAGTCTTTGGTCGTGGCGACCCGGTAGGCCTGAGCCGTCGGGAAAGCCAGGGAGCTCCAGGTCTTGCCGCCGTTGATGGTCACCGACCCGCCGCCGTCGCTGGCGTTCAAAATCCGCTGGTTGTCGTTCGGGTCGATCCAGAGATCGTGGTAATCGCCGTGGGGGGCGTCGTAGTTCTTGAAGGTGACCCCGCCGTCATCGGAGCGGTGGAAGTCGACGTTCAGGACGTAGACCCGGTCCTTAAGCTTGGGGTCGGCGTAAATCCGGGAGTAATAGAACGCCCGCTGCCGGAGCTTCCGCTCCTGATTGACTCGTTTCCAGGTCGCGCCGGCATCGTCGGACCGGAAGACCCCGCCGGAGTCGTTCTCGACAATGGCCCAGACCCGGTTCGGCGCCGCGCCCGATGCGGTCACACCGATCTTGCCGATCAGGCCCTTCGGCATCCCGGGATTGCGAGTCAGCTCGGTCCAGGTGTCGCCGCCGTCGATCGATTTGAAGAGGCCGCTGCCGATCCCGCCGCTCGAGCTGGTCCATGGGGTCCGGTAGGCCTGCCAGAGCGAGGCGTAGAGCACGTTCGGGTTCCGGGGATCGATGCTCAGATCCACGGCCGCCGTGGAATCGTTCCGAAAGAGGACCCGCTCCCAGGTCGTGCCGCCGTTCTTCGACCGATAGATGCCCCGCTCACTGCTGGGCGCGTACGGTTTTCCGAACGCGGCCACGTAGACCAGCTCGGGGTTCATCGGATCGACCCGGACCCTGGCGATCGCTTGGACTCCGCTGAGCCCCGCGTGCTTCCAGGTCTTGCCCCCGTCGGCGCTCTTGTAGACGCCGTCACCCTGCATAATGTTCCCGCGGAATTCAGTTTCGCCCATCCCGATGTAGACCACATCGGGGTTCGACTCCGAGACCCCGACCCCTCCGACCGAGGAACTCTTGATCTGGCCGTCGGTGACGGGGTTCCAGGACCGGCCGCCGTCGGTGGTCTTCCAGAGCCCTCCCCCGACGGCGCCGAAGTAATATTCGTTAGGCCGGCTCGGACTCCCGGACGCCGCAATCGACCGGCCCCCGCGGTTGGGGCCGATGTTTCGCCAGGTCTTGCCCTGGAAATAGCTGGAATCGATCGTCTGAGTCCGGCCGACCGACGCGGCGAGCAGTAAGCCGCCGGTGGCCAGCGAGAGAATCCTGGTCATGCCTGACCTCGGTGCAAGGACCTTGGGAAGGGATATTCGAAGTAGCTCATAAGCTATCGCCAATTACATTCCCATTCCAGCCATCGCGAGCCGAATCATGCGCTTCACACCTGAGCGGGTCCTCCTTGTCGGCGAACACGTCAGCGAGATCCGGGACCTGATTGCCGCCGCCCGCCCGGACCTGACCCTCCGGATGAAACGACTAGCCGAGATCGACGCCGCCGATCTTGACTGGGCCCAAGTCTATGTCGGCTTTCGAAAACCCGCGGTTGAGGGCTGGGGCAAGATCCAATGGATCCACTCGATCGGCGCCGGGGTCGACGGACTGGTGTTCCGCAAGCCCCTGCCCCCGGGGATCCTCCTCACCAAGAGCGGCGAAGACTTCGGGCCCGCCATCGGCGAGTGGTGCGTCTGTCGGGCTCTCGCCGTGAACCAGCGGCTCACCGACTTGGCCACCGATCAGGCGGGGCACGTCTGGGACCGGAGCAAGGAGCCGGTGGTGCTCCGCGGTCAGCGGGTGGTAATCCTCGGCACCGGAGCGGTTGGAAGCGGAATTGCCCGGGCTTTCCGGGCGCTCGGCAGCCGGGTCACCGGCCTGTCTCGAAGCGGGGCCGCCCGACCCGACTTCGACGCCGTGTCGATGATGACCGGCTTCGCGGCCGCCGTGCGGGGCGCCGACTGGCTGATCGTGGCCCTGCCCCTCACCGAGGACTCGATCGGTTTGCTGTCGGGCGACCGCTTGGCCGAGTGCGGAGGCGCGTACTTGATGAACGTGGGCCGGGGTGCCGTCATCGACGAGGCGGCCATTCCCGAGGCCCTCGACCGGGGCTTGATCCGGGGCGCGGCCCTCGATGTCTTCGCCACCGAGCCGTTGCCCGCCGACTCGCCCCTCTGGGATCATCCCAAGGTCGTGATTTCGCCCCACAACAGCGGCCCGAGTACTACCCAAGCCACCGCGGACGGGTTTCTGAGCTCGCTTGAGAGCGTCGAACGAAGCGAGACGCCGTGGACCGTGGTCGACCCGAACTCAGGATACTGAGATGACGATCCGAAACACCCTGACCGCGACGGCGCTCATGACGTTAGGCGCCGCCGGCATCCTCGGTGCCCAATGGACCAATCGGTATCCCAAGATCAAGGGGATGAGCCACCACGTGTACCTCGAAGGATTCGAGCTCCCCTCGCTGACGATCGGGCCGATCGATCCCGCCGTCTCGCCGGACGGGAAGCAGCTGGCGTTCGCCAGTCGGGGCTGGCTTTGGACGATGGACATCGCCAGTGGAGCCGCCACCCGGGTCACCACGGGGGGCCCAATGGACTCCCGGCCGGCGTGGCGGCCCGACGGACGGGCCCTCGCCTTCGTCCGCGACGACACCCGCGAAACGTCGATCGTCGAGCTCGATCTGGCCACCCGACAGGAACGCGTGCTGGCCGGCGACGTCGGTATCGAGCTGGATCCGGCCTATGCCGCCGACGGCCGAACCCTCTACTACAGCTCCGCGGTGGCCGGCGACCTCGACATCTGGACCCTCGACCTGGCCACCGGCGTCAAGACCCGGATAACCACGGCCGCGGGACAGGAGCTCCAGCCGATTCCCCTGCCCGACGGCAAACGGATCCTCTACATCGCCAAAGGAAGCGGTGACGACTTGAGGATTCGGACCCTCGACACCGGCGAGGAACGGACGATTCTGTCGGGCCCGATCCTGTCGATGCTCCGCATCGCGTTAGGCCCCGATGGGCGGACCGTGGCGCTCAATTGGCCCGGCAGCGACGAAAAGAGCTGGGAGCTCCGGCTGGTTTCGATCGACGGCTCGGCCTACACCGTGAAGCTCGCGGGAGGAATGCCCCTGACACCGGCCTGGCATCCGGACGGGAAATCGATCTACTACGCCGAGGCCGATGAGGTCCAACGGATGCGGCTGCACCGGATCTCGGCCGACGGTGGCCGGGGGTCGGTCGTCTCGGTCGTGACCTGGAATTGGGGCGCCCCGATGGGGCAGCTCCGGATCGATACCAAGCTGGCCGGCGGCGGCCCGGCCGCGGCCCGAGTCCATGTCGCGGACGCCGCGGGCCACCCATTGCTGCCCGACGAAGGCCAGCCCCGGTTCGACGGCCAGAACGGCCTGGCCTTCTTCTACAGCGAAGGGAGCACCCTGATCACGGCGCCGGTCGGCGAGGTGACCGTCAAAGCCGTCCAAGGGCTCGCGACGCCAACGGCGGCCGCTACTGCCCGGGTCGAGGCCGGGGGCCGGACCGTGGAGCTGACCCTCGCCCCGGTCTGGGATGCCCGGGCCAATGGCTGGATGGCGGGCGATCATCATTTCCATCTCAACTACGGCGGACCCTATTGGCTCCTGCCTAACGTCCTCGAGCCGATGGCGCGGGCCGAGGGCATGGACGTGCTGACGCCGCTCCTGGCCAACCTCCATTCCCGGTTCGAGGACCAGGACCGGTTTGGCTGGCGAAACGCTGCCAAGCCCCCGTTCATTGCCTGGGGCCAGGAAGTCCGCTCGCACTTCTTGGGGCATATCGGATTGGTGGGCACCGATGAGTTGTTCTGGCCGTGGATTTGGGGGCCCGGCTATCAGGTCCATGGCCGGGACGACCGGGCCAATCACGAGGTCCTGGCGCATGCCCGGCGGCAGGGCGGCGTCAGCAGCTACGTTCATCCGATCGTCGGCGGCGATCCATTTACCGAGGCGGGCCTGGCCCGGATTCCGGTCGAAATGGTGGCCGACGGCATCTTGGGCGAATTCGACACCATCGAACTGGCCTGTCTGTGGAGCGACGAGATCGGGTCGATGGCGCTCTGGTACCGGCTCCTTAACTTCGGATCGGTCATCGCGCCGTCGGCCGGCACCGACGTAATGAACAACTTCTACCGGACCATGGCGGTCGGCACCACCCGCGTCTACGTCAAGAGCGATCCCGCGCTTGGATATCGGGGCTATCTCGCGGCTCTCAAGGCCGGCCGGTCGTTCGTCACCAACGGTCCAATGCTCGAATTGACGATCCAAGGCCAAGCCCCCGGCGACATCGTGCCGCGGACCAAGTCGGACGTGACCTGGACCCTCGATCTCCACAGCGCGGTCGGCGTCGATTCGGTCCAGATTGTCGTCAACGGGTCGGTCGTGGCCACCCGACCGGGCCTGACGACGCCGGGTTCGGCGCATTATGAGGGCCGGATCAAGCTTCCGGCCGGCGGGTGGGTGGCGGCCCGGGCGTTAGGCGGCAAGACGACTACGTGGCCCGCCATGGACAGCTACGCCTTCGGCCATACGGCGCCGATCTGGATCGGAGAGAAGGGCAGCACCATGCCCGCTGCCAAACAGGCCGCGGCGGCAGATTTGAAACGGGCGCTCGAGGTGGCGTTAGGCCGGCTCCGGACCGCCTATCAGGGGACGCCGATCCCGAACCTGGAGGGCCAGTTTGCCCGGGCCCTGGAACGGGTCAGTCGCTGAGCCCCGATCTCAGCATGTTCAAGCCGAGCCCGACCGAGTGGCGGCGGTCACCCGGCCGCCGGGAGCGCACCAGTTCACAACCGTCGCCCCGCTGCCGACCGCGTTCCAGTCGACCGTCGTTGAGGGCGCCGGGGCCCAGGAGTTATCCCAGCCCGACAGGCCGGATAGGTCCGGCACCGCGAGGTTGACCGTCTGGCCGCCGAGGTAGCCGCCGACCGTTGCATTGATCGCGACGGCCCGCTGGCTGCCGGCATCCGCGTACGAGATGAACACGGACGAATTGAGATCGGACGGGAGCGCGAACTGGAACTGGAGCCGTTTGTACGGACCGGCCAGGACCGTTGGAGCGAGGCCCGGCATCCCGCTGGGCAAGGTCACCGACCGGGGTCCTAACTGGCTGAAATACTCGATCGCGCTCCGGGTCGCGGTCAGCCCAGTCGCGGCGGTCACGAATAGCCCGTGGGTCTCGCCGGCCTGCTGGAGGCCGGGGGGAACCCCATAGGCGGTGAACGACGAGACCGGCCCGGCCGATGCACCGGCATACAACGTCGCCGATTCGCAACTCGACCCGATTTGGTAGGACATCCCGTGGGTGATCCCTTCACCGCCGGCAATGTTCGCGATGGTGATCAAACCCGACTGCGGTACGGCGCTTTCCCCACCGGTGAAGTCGAGTACCGGGCCAACCGACCCACCGTTCGCCAATGGGGCGGTGTTCACTCCGCGGCGGAGGAAGAGCCGGTCCCCACTCCCGACCGCGGCGATGCCGCGAGCGTAGCCGATCAGATCGAAGGCTCCGCTCTTCACCGACGAGAGGGTAAACCCGGTCTGCCCCAGACCGGCCGCACCAACGCCACCCCCGAGCGAAATCAATGCTTGTTGAGCCGGGCCGATATTGGCGACGGTGCCGGTCAACGACTTCGTCGCCGGTAACGTGGGACAGAGCCCCGAGTTCGACGTTTGGAACTCGGTCCGCGAGGAGAAGGTGAAGAACACAACGGTCGCATTGGCCCCGCTGGGCAACACATAGGCGACGCCGCCCTTGGTGTCGGCGATGGTGAAGGAGTAGCTGTCCGCATTGCCCACCACTCGGGTCCACGGGCCGCCGGTTCCGTCCTGATAGGCCAGCCAAATCGGCTTCGAGGCCGCCCCGCAGTTGGCAAAATTCAACGCCACGTTACCACCGGCCGTCGCGGCGGTCACGTTGACGGTCAATCCGAGACTGACATCGTTGAGGCCCGATGTGATTCCTCGAATGGTCACCGGATAGTTCCCAACCGGCAGCGTCCCGGAGGCCTGAAAAGTGAGGGTCGCCGTGTTGCCGGTGGTGCTCGGCGGATTGACACTCGCCGTGAGTCCGACCACCGTGCCCGAGACGCCAAGGGCTACCGATCCGGTGAATCCGCCGAGTCGGTTGACGTTGATCGTCACGTTCGTGCTGCCGTTCTGTTGCACCGCCGCTTGGGTCGCGGGTACGGTCGACAGCGTGTAGGTGCCCTGCACCGCGCCGGTTACCGTCAGCACGAACGTCCGGGTCCGATCGGCGAAGTTCGCCACGCTGCCTCGGACGGTAAGGGTATAGTCCCCGGTGGCGACGCCGGCGCCGACCTGGAGAGTCAGGGTGGTGGAGTTCCCGGAGATGGAAGCCGGATTGAAGGTCCCGGTCACGCCGTTGGGCGCGTCTTCGAGCGTCAAGGCAACCGGCCCGGTGAAGTTGACCCGGGAGAGCGTGACGGTCACCATGCTGGTGCCATTTTGCGGGATCGATTTGGGGCTTGGCTCGATGGCCAGGATAGTATAGGACGCCGGATCGTTGACCCGGAGTTCGAAGGGAACCGTGGCGGCCGTCACGCCGGTTCCGGTTCCCCGGATGGTCAAGGGATAGACGCCGGCCGCCGTCGATCCCGAAGTCTGAACCGTCAGGACCGACGAATTGCCGGTGGTGGGCGAGGTGCTGAACGAACCGCTGGTGCCCGCCGGCAAACCCTCGACGGCAAGGGTCACCGCGCCTTCGAAGCTCCGCCGGGTAATGGTCACGAGGGTCGCGGCCGAGCCGCCTTTGGTGACGGTCGACGAGATCGGGTCGGCCGTGAGCGAAATCGACGGCGGAATGGTGACGGTCAGTTGGAAGGCAACCGTGGCATCTGCGACGCCCGAGCCGGCGGCGCGAATGGTCAGGTTGTAGATCCCGGCCACCACCGCGCTCCCGACCGTGATGGTGACGGTGCCGGTGGTGGTCGTGCCGGAGGTCGTGACATTGGAGACAACCGCCGCGACACCGGCGGGAGCGCCCTCGGTGGTGATGGTGACGGTGCCGGCGAACCCGCCGCCCCGGGTGATCGTGGCCACGACCGGGCCGCTGCCCGCTTGGACTATAGCGAGAGCGGTCGGATTGACGGTGATGGAAATCGTCGGGGTCGGGCCGGGGCCGGGGCCGGGACCGTCTCCGGGATCAGATCCGCACGCCGTGGCGCCGGTTACTGCCACAACCAGGCTTGCCAAGAACCGACTCGTCAACTGTCGCATTGTGCCCACCCCGTGGAAGTCGCTCAGTCGAAAAATAGCACGGCCCGTGACGAAAGCCCCCAAGGCGAATCCGCCTCGGGGGCTTTGGGCGGGCATCTGCCCGCCCGCCGAACGGGTTGGTTAGAGCGAGCCTGTCCGGGTCGCCGAACTTACCGATCCAGCCGCGCAGGCGCCCGTCAGTGACGACCCAGCGGCACTCGCGCTCCACTGCACCGTCGCACCGGATGCCGGCATCCACGAGTCGTCCCAGCCGGCCAACCCCGAGAGGGCCGGCATGGTGATATCAACCGCCGTCCCGCCGAGCCAGGCATTCGTGGCCGCAATGAGGGCCGATTTGGCGACGGCGGATTCGCTGTAGGACAGGGTGGCCGCGCTGCCGAGATCGGTGGGCAGCGTGAACTGAAACCGCAGCGTCTTGTACGGTCCGGCCACGGCCGACGGTGCGAAGACCGGGATCGCGCTCGAGAGCGTCATGGTCCGATCGGCCAGCGCCGCGAAGTACTGGATCACGGTCCGAAACGAGGTCGATCCCGTGGCAGCCGTGACGCTCAAGCCGTGAAAGTCCGAGCCTCGTTGCTTGCCGGAGGGAACCCCGTAAGCCGTGAACGACGTGGTGTTGAGAATGCCCGAGTAGAGGATGCCGGACTCGCAACTGGCGCCGGTCCGGTAGAACATGGCCTGGGTCGCTACTTCACCCCCAACTACTCCGGCGAGCGTGATCACGGCGGTAGCAGGTGCGAATGAATTCGTGGCGTCCGCGAAATCGACCAGGAAGCCGACCGATCCACCCGGAGTCAGCGCCGTCGTATTGACGTCGCGCTTGATGAACATCCGGTCGCCCCCACCCGCCAATAGCGGGTCCTTGGCATAGGCCACGAGGTCGTGGGTCCCGTTCGTCACGCCGTTGATCGTGGCGAGCGTCTGGGCAAAGTTGGCGAAGCCGCTCCCGCCGCCGAGTGAGAGGAAGGCCTGCTGGGTGGTGCCGAGATTGGCGGTCTGAGCGGTGAGCGACTTCGTGGCGGGCTGGACACCACAGAACTGGCCGGCGCTGAACCCGGTCATTTCCGTCTGGCTATAGTACGCCACGAGCACCGCGTTGCCGGTGCCCGCCGGATCCTGAACCCAAGCGATCCCGCCCTTGCCGGCCGTGATGTTGAAGCTGTAGACATTGCCGGTCGGTGTCGCCACGGTCCACGGTCCGGTGCCATTCTGGTACGCCAGCCAAGTGGGACGCTGGTCGACCTGACAACCGGAGAAATCGAGGCTCACGTTACCGCTGCCGCCCGCGGCCGCCGTGACGTTGACGCCCAGCGTCGTGATCTGGTTCGAGAGGCCAGTCGCCGTACCGGTAATGGTCAGCGTTTGGGGGCCTACCGCAACGGCCGTGGTCGCGCTCAAGGCCAAGGTCACGGTGTTGCCGGTGGTGTTGTTCGGCGTCAGAACGGCACTCAAGCCGGTCGGATTACCGGTCACACCCAGGTTGACCTGGCCCGTGAAGTTGGTCCGGTTCACGTTGACGGTGACGTTGACGGTGGCACCGTTCTGCTGCACGGTGACCGGTCCCGCCGGGGTGGTCGTGAGAGTGTAGCTGGCCGGAGCCGCCGCGACCGTAAGCACGAAGGTCCGGGTCTTGTCGGTCTGCCCGGGGGCGGCGCCCCGAACCGTAAGCGGGTAATTCGTCGCCGGCACCGCGGCGCCGACGGTCAGGGTCAGGGTCGAGGTCGTCGCCGTGACGGCGGCCGGAGCGAATACGCCGGTCACCCCGGCGGGGGCCCCTTCGAGCGTCAGGTTGACCGTGCCGACGAACCCGCCGGACCGAGTCAGCGTGACCGTCGCGTCACCCGAAGTCCCCTGGGTCAGAGTTTTCGGATCGGGGGTCAGAGGGGCGATGTCGAACGACGGCCCTGGTGCGGCCGTGACGGTTACGCTGAGCGCCGCCGCGGCCGCGGTGACGCCGGTCCCGGTTCCCCGGATCGTGAGCGGAATGGTGGCGGGCGTTACTGAGCCGGCAACCTGGACGGTCAGGGTCGATGTCGTGCCATTGGCCGCCGCCGGACTAAATGTTCCGGTTACCCCGGCCGGGGCACCCTCGAGGGTCAGGGTGACGTCGCCGGTGAAGTTGGTCCGGGCGATCGTGACCGTGGCCAGCCCGGAACTGCCGGCCGCTATGCTGACCGTGGTCGGACTGAGGCTGAGGGCAATGGCCGGAATGGCGGTGACGGTCAGCGTAAAGGTCGTCGTCGCATCCGAAACGCCGGAACCGCTGGCCCGGATCGTGAGAGTATAGTTGCCGGGGGTCACCGAGGCCGCCACCGTCACGGTCACGGTCCCCGACGTCGTAGTTCCGGTCGTGACCACGTTCGAAACCACCGCCGTGACGCCGGTCGGGGCCCCTTCGGTGACCACATTGACGGTCCCAGTAAAGCCTCCACCCCGGGTAATCGAGGCGGTGACCGAGCCGCTGCCGCCCTGGACGACCGACAGGCTGGCCGGTGTCGCACCAATCGAAATCGTTCCTTCGCCACCGCTTGGACCTTCGCTCGAGCCGCACGCTGCGGCCACCACGGCCGCCGTCACCACCCCAAAGAGCCGGGCCTGAATCGTCGTCAACCTCATGGTTTACTCCAGAAATGAAGAGGGTTCGCAATCGGGTTACGGTAGCTAGATATTCAGGAGGGCTCATTTCGGGATCATTTAGCTATCCCTGGCCTATCATTTGAAACCCCTGATCCGCGAGTAGCACGTATGACTCCATCAGACAACGATTTAGACCAACTGTGACGATCGACGTCGCGCTCGTGGGCGCCGGGCTTGCCAACCTGCTCCTTGCCTGGCGGCTGACTGACCTGCGGCCTGAGGCGACCTTCCTGCTGCTCGAGCAGGGCCCGGCGGTCGGGGGCAATCACACCTGGTCATTCCACGGAACCGATCTGGCCCCCGCCAGCCGCGACTGGGTCGAGCCGCTGGCCCGGGCATCCTGGCCGGCGTCCGAAGTCCAGTTCCCCGGATTTGTCCGACAACTGTCCGGTTCCTACCACAGCATTGATTCGGCCGACTTAGCAGCCCGAGCCACCGCCCGGTTCGGTGATCGGATTCGAGTCAACGCCGTAGTCCGCCGAATCACCCCGACAACCGTCGAGCTCGCCGACGGGTCGGTGATCACCGCCGGCGCCGTGATCGACGGCCGGGGATGGAACCCAGCCATCCGGATGGCGATTGGCTACCAGCGATTCTTCGGGCTCGAGCTCCGGCTGACCGCCCCCCACGGTCTGACCACCCCCCTGCTGATGGACGCCACCGTGCCCCAAGACGGGGGCTACCGGTTCATCTACGTCCTCCCGTTCGGCCCCGATGTGGTGTTGATCGAGGACACCGTCTACGGGAACGAGGCGGCTCACGACGAAGCCCTTTCCCGCCGCGCCATCGAACGGTATCTGTCGAGCCGAGGCTGGATCGTGGCGTCGGAACTCCGCCGCGAGGGGGGCGCGCTCCCGATTCCCCTCGCCGGGCGATACGCCGACCTGACCGCCGGCCACGAACCCGGGGTTCCGACGATCGGGGTTCGGGCCGGCTTGATCCATTCAACCACCGGGTATTCTCTTCCCTACGCCGCCCGCATGGCCGACCTGATCGCCACGGCACCGGTCCTGACCTCGGCGGCCCTCCACCCGGTCGTGACGGCGCTGGCCCGGAACACGTTCGAACGGCAACACTTTCTCCGAATGCTCAACCGACTCCTCTTTCGAGCCGCCGAACCGGCAGAACGGTACCGGGTGCTCCAGAAATTCTATCAGTTGCCGGAGCCGACCATCGCCCGGTTCTACGCCGACCGCCTTACCCTGATGGACAAGGCCCGCCTCCTGACCGGCCGGCCGCCGGTGCCGATCCGGCGGGCCATCGGCTGCGTGCTCGAACGAACCGAGTCATGACGGACCAGAAACGGGCGGTCGTCATCGGGAGCGGGTTCGGCGGCTTGGCCGCGGCCATCCGGCTCCAGCAGGCTGGAATCCAGACCACGGTCGTGGAACGCCGCGACCGGCCGGGCGGACGAGCCTACGTCTACCACGACCAAGGGTTCACCTTCGACGCCGGACCAACGGTCATCACGGCACCCGACTGCCTGGCCGAGTTGTTCACGCTCTCGGGTGGCACGCTGGCCGACTACGTCGATCTGATCCCGATCGACCCGTTCTACCGGCTCCTCTGGGACGACGGCTTCCAGTTCGAGTACAACAACGACCTCGAGGCGACCCTGGCCCAGATCCGGGCTAAGAGCCCGGACGACGTGGCCGGCTACCAACGGTTCCTCGAGTATTCAGCCGCCGTCTTCGACGCGGGTTACACCAAGCTCGCTCACGTGCCGTTCCTCAACTTCCGCGACATGATCCGAGTCGCCCCCCAACTGATCAAGCTCGAAGCGTATCGGACCGTCTACAGCATGGTCAGCAAGTACATCCGAGACCCCCACCTGCGAGAGGCGTTCAGCTTTCACTCGCTCTTGGTCGGCGGCAACCCGTTCGCGGCCTCGTCGATCTACACCCTGATCCACTATCTCGAACGAAGCGGGGGAGTATTTTTCCCTCGTGGGGGGACCGGGGCTCTGGTCCAAGGGCTGATTCGACTGTTCGAAGAACTGGGCGGAACCGTGCGGCTTGCCTTTGAGGTCGACCGAATCGAGCTTGCCAACGGCCGCACCACCGCGGTCACGGGTAAGACCGGCGAACGACTGCCGGCCGATTTCGTGGTCAGCAACGCCGACGTGGTCCACACCTATCGCCAGTTGCTCAAGGGCAGCAGTATTGCCGCGGTGCGCGGAGAACGGCTGGCCGGGATGCGGCACAGCATGTCGTTGTTCGTCGCGTACTTCGGCACCAAGCGGAAGTATCCCAACGTCGCGCATCATACCATACTGTTCGGGCCCCGTTATCGGGACCTGCTCGACGATATTTTTTCGACCGGAAAACTAGCCGACGATTTCTCCCTCTACCTCCACGCGCCGACCGTGACGGATCCAAGCGTCGCGCCGGCCGGCTGCGAAGCCTTTTACGTCTTGTCGCCGGTTCCGCACTTGGGGCTGGCAGAGCTCGACTGGAGCACCGTGGGGCCCCGCTACGCCGACCGAATTTTCGAGTATCTCGAGCGGAAGCTGCTGCCGGGCCTCCGGAGCGAAATCGTCACCACCCGCTTGTTCACGCCCGCCGATTTCAAGACCGAGTTGAACGCCCATCTCGGCTCGGCGTTCTCGCTCGAGCCGGTGCTCTGGCAAAGCGCCTATTTCCGGGTCCACAACCGCGACCCGGATATCGGTGGACTCTACTTCGTCGGGGCTGGCACCCATCCCGGCGCGGGCCTGCCCGGCGTGGTGAATTCGGCTAAGGCGACCGCGTCGTTGGTCCTCGAAGATTTCGCGGCGGGGCACCGATGACCGATGCCGTCATCGAACACTGCCGGGTCATTCTCGAACAGGGCTCCCGGAGTTTTGCCAAGGCCGCCAGTCTGCTCGACCCGTCAATTCGGGCCGGCTCATACCAGCTCTATGCCTGGTGCCGGTACTGCGACGATCTGATCGACGGCCAGACCATGGGCCACGGCCAGGAGATCGTCGATCCGGGTGAGCAGCGGAAACAGTTGACCATGCTCTGGGCCGAAACTGAGATCGCGTTTCGGGGAGAACCAACCTCCGAGCTGGTGTTCCAAGGCATTGCCCGGGTGGTGAGACAGCACGGGATTCCGGCGTACCAGCCCTTCGAGCTGCTTCGGGGCATGGAAATGGACATCGAGGGTCGCCAGTACGAGACCATCGACGACCTCCGGGTCTATTGCTACCACGTGGCAGGGGTCGTCGGGGTGATGATGGCCCACATCATGGGGATCAAGGACGAGGAAACCCTCCAGCGGGCCGAAGACCTCGGCACCGCCATGCAGTTCACCAACATTTCCCGCGATGTGATCGACGACGCCCGGGTCGGCCGGGTCTACTTGCCGCTGGCCTGGCTCCGGGAAGCCGGCTTGACCACCGCCGACGTCGGCCGCCCCGAACACCGGGGAACGGTAGCCGGCATCGTTCGGCGGCTCCTGGACGAGGCCGAGCGTTACTATCGAAGCGGCGACGACGGGATCGATCATTTGCCGTTCCGGTGCGCCTGGTCGATCACGGCGGCCCGGGGGATCTACTCCGACATCGGGGCCGTGATCAGGAGCCGAGGGACCGAAGCGTGGGACCAGCGCGCGATGGTGTCGGGCGGGAGGAAGATTTTCTGGGTCGGCCGGAGCTTGGTCGACACCGTCGTCCGGCGGATTACTCGGTAGCCGAGCGATCCTTGCGGCTGAAATCGGGCGAGTAGAGAAACCCGAACGACTCGGCGCCGTCCCGGGTCCGGGTGGCGTGATGGACGTGGTGGGCCTGAACGATCCGGCGGAGATAGCCGCCCTTCGGCAGCCAGGTATGCGGAATCCGGCGATGAACCAGGACGTCGTGGAACCCCCAGTACACCACCCCGTAGCCCGCCATCCCGGCGCCGGCCGCCAGCAACAGGGGATGGCCGTGGGTGCCGAACCAGATCAGCACCACCGACGGGATGGCGAAGACGATGCCGAAGAGGTCGTTCAACTCGAGGTGGTCGTGTTTGGGCTCGTGATGCGATCGGTGAAGGAACCAGAGCGGACCGTGCATCACGTACTTGTGCATCAGGTGGGCAAACCCTTCCATCGCCACCAGCGTGGCCACGAACACCGCGATCCCGATCAGCACGAGGGAATTCTAGACCCGCTCGAGCCGGCGGGCAAACACCCGGGCGAGGAGCAGGCCCCCGAAGCCCGAGGCCGCCAGCAGCGCCACCGGCACGACCAGATCGATCAGCGGGTCGTTCCGCCAGAACAGGCCACTGTAGGCCTCGACCGCCCATGTGGTCGGCGTCAGCCAACCTAACGACTTGATCAGCGGCGGCATCAGAAACCTGGGCACCATCGACCCGCCGATGGCCGAGACGATCAGGATCACGATGTTGGCCAAGGTCTGGGCCTGCCGCTTGGTCCGGCTGGCGGCCGTCAGCGCTAGGGCCAAGCCCGCCGCGGCCGCCGAGGCCGCGACTGTGACGACGGTGAACGGCAGCAGCCGCCCGGGAAGGTCAACCCCATAGAGCAACCACGCCACCACGAAAATGACCGTAACCTGAACGACGCCCTGGACCACGAGAAAGAGAAACTTGCCGCCGACCACAGCGCCCATCCCGCCGGGGCCCGCCAGCAGCCGGTCGAGGAGCCCGGCATCGCGCTCCTCCACCAAGGTCAGCGCGCCGTGGACCGCCGAGAAGAACAGGAACAGGATCGCGACGGCACCGGCATAGTAGGCCACATGGCTGGCGCCCAATGACGCTGCCCGCACGGCCTCCTGGACCATCAGCCCATCGAAGGGTCCCGGATCGGTCGTCGAGGCCGATTCCGAGTCCTTGAGATCCTGGCGCAGTTCGGCAAACCGGCGATCGAGGCTGTCGCGCTGCGCCGCGGTGTAAGTGATGAATCCCTCACCGATCAGCGTGGCCGTGCTTCGGAGCGCGACGTCGGGCAACGCGGTGAAGTAGGCGCGCTGGGTCTGGCCGACCAGGATCTTGCCGGCCACGGCCCGGACCGGATCGGCCACGATCAGAATCGGCGCCTCGCCGTCGCCGGTCAGATCCGTGAGCGGGCGACCCGCGCTCCGCACCACCAATCCGGCATCGGCCGCCCCGGAGCGGACCCGCTCCCGGACCGAGTCGGCCGACCCGAGCACCGTCGCGACCAAGGCCGAGTCGCGGGTCAGGGCCGTCACCAGCCGCTTCGACTCGTCGGTCTGCTGCTCGTCGGCCAGGGCGACTTTGATTTGCAGCTGCTGGCCCGAGGCTCCCGCAAAGATGGCGGCGAACACCAGGAACACCGCAATCGGCAACACGACGCTCATGACCAGGGCACCCCGGTCGCGCAGAAACCCCCGGGCCATGGCCCAGAACACGACGCCGATCATCCGGAAAGCTCCTCGCCAGCAACCCGGAAGAACACCCCACGGAGGCCCGGCTCCCGGATCCGGGCGTCGGCCACCGGCGTTTCGGCCGTGGCCAGCGCGGCCAGGAGTGCGGGCAGGCGGTCGACCCCGCCGAGCAGCGGGCCGGACCAGAGGACCCGGGCCGAGTCCGGGGTGAGGCCGGCCGCCGCCAGCACCCCGGCCGCAGCTGGAGACGGCGCCCCGCCTAACGTCAAACTCAGATCCTTGGAACCAGCCGGAAACCACTGCCCGATCAGCGCCGGCACCGAGCCCTCCGCGGTCAGCCGGCCCCGAACCAGCACCCCGACCCGGTCCGCCAGTTCGGCGGCCTGCTCGAGGTCGTGTGTCGCCAGGAGGATCGCCGTCCCCCGAGTCTTGAGCTCAAGCAGCATCCGGTGAATCGCTTCCCGGGCCGGCGGATCGACGCCGACGGTCGGTTCGTCGAGCACCAACAGCCCCGGCTGATGCAAAGTGCCGGCGGCCAGATTGACCCGCCGCTGCTGCCCTCCCGACAGCGTGCCGACCAGGCTGTCGGCGCGGCCGGCCAGATCGGTCCATTGCAGCGCGTCGGCCACCGCCGCTTTCGCCGCTCCAGTGGCCAGCCCCGCCAGCCGGCCCATGAAGAAGAGATTCTCCCGGACCGACAGGTCGTGGTACAGGGCAATCTCCTGGGGCACCAATCCCAGCCGGCGCCGGGCCGCGGCATCGGCGGGGTCGCGGCCGGAGAGCCTAACGCTGCCTCCGTCGAGCCGGAGCCGGCCGGTGATGGCCCGGACCAGGCTCGTCTTGCCGGCCCCGTTCGGGCCGAGCAGTCCGTAGATTTCGCCGGCGGCCACCGAAAGACTGACTCCGGCCAATCCGCGGCCGGCGCCATAACTACGGCGAACATCGAGCACTTCGAGCGGGGGTGACATCCGGCGGGGAATTAGGACCGGAAGCCCGGGCTGGTCAAGACTGATCAACGAACCGGCCCCGGGGCTCGTACTACGACACCTATGTCAAGAATCGCCCGGTGCTGGTTGGCTGCCCTGGCCTATGGGTCGCCGCTGGCGGCCCAGGCCGCGTCCTCGACCGACATCATTACCGGCCTCGTCACCAACGAATCCGGCCAGCCGCTGGCCGACGCCGTGGTCACCATCCTTTCAGTCGAAACCCAGGTTACCCGCTCTGCCAAGACCAACGCCCGGGGGCGCTACACCATTCTCTTTCCCGACGGCAGCGGCCAATACCGGCTCACGGTCCGATTCATCGGAATGATCCCGGTCCAGCGGACCATCGTCCGCCAGGCCGACGAAGACCGGATCGTGGCGAACGTGAAGCTGAGCTCAACCCCGGTGCAGCTCCAGGAGCTCCGGGTATCGGCCCGGCGTCCGCTCGGACCCGGCAACCAGGCGCCGAGCCCCGGGGCCACCGAACGGAACCTCACCACCGATCAAGTCCAGCGCCTCCCGATCGACGCCAGCGACCTGGCCCTGCTCGCGACCCTCGCGCCGGGCGTGGTGTCGGTCACCGGGAACGACTCGACCCCAGGCGGGTTTTCGGTGGCGGGCCAGCGGCCGACGTCCAACAACGTCACCCTCGACGGCCTGACGTTCGGCGGCGCGTCGGTTCCCCAGGATGCGATCCGCAACACCCGGGTCATCACCTCAAGCTACGATCCGTCCCGGGGGCAGTTCAGCGGCGGCCTGGTGGCCAGCACGACCCGTTCGGGCAACAACCAAACCCAGGGCACCATCAACTACGGACTCCGCGATCAAGACCTGACCGTCCAGTCGGGCGACGACGCCTTCGCGACCGGCTTCATCCAACACCAGGTGTCGTTCGGGCTCGGCGGCCCGCTGATCAAGAACAAGCTGTTCGCCTTCGGCTCCGGCTTGGGCCGGTTTCGGGGTGACGAGTTGCAGACCCTCCTGTCGGCCACCCCGACCACCTTGCAACGGTTCGGGGTCGCTCCCGACTCCGCCGACCGGCTGTTGGGACTGCTCGGCCCCCTTGGCGTGCCGGTCAACACCGACCTGGCCCGGGGCAACCGGAATACCGACGATGTCTCGTCGCTGCTCCGGCTCGACTGGATCGTCACCCAGGGTCACACCATCACCCTTCGGGGCGACTACCGCGGCAATCGGCAGGAGCCGACCCGGTTCGGGCAGCTCTCGGTGCCGGCGTTCGACTCCCGCTCGTCGCAGAACAGCGGCGGCGTGATGCTCACCGCCAACTCTCGGTTTGGTGCCAACCTTATCAACGAGTTCCGAGCCTATCGGTCGTCCTCGACCGCCAGCTCGCCGCTCGAAACGGCATTGCCGGCCGGCCGGGTCCAGGTCGTGTCGGAACTCGACGACGGGCGGGGGGCCACCAACCTGACCTTCGGCGGGTTGGCCGGCCTGCCCCAACGATCGAGCGGCTCGGGCTTCGAGGCCACCAACGAGCTAAGCCTGATTTCGAGCGACGGCGCGCATCGCCTCAAGATCGGCGGCCTGGTCAATCGGGCCATGAGCGAAAACGACGCGACCCAGAATCGGTTCGGAACCTTCGCGTACAACTCACTGGCCGATCTCGAATCGGGACGGCCGGCGAGCTTTACGCGAACCCTGGCCCCGACGATTCGAGCCACCGATCAGACCGCGATGGCCCTGTACGCCGGCGACACCTGGCAGCTGTCCGATGCCTTCCAGTTCACGTACGGCGCCCGGCTCGAAGGGGCCAGCTACGGCGGCGCCCCGGCCCGCAACACCGCCGCCGAGTCGCTGTTCGGCGTTCGGACCGACCGGTGGCCGACCGAGTGGCGGGTGAGCCCCCGGATCGGCTTCACCTGGTTCATTCGTTCCGAAGACGGCCCCCCGAAACTGGTCCTCCGCGGTGGGATCGGCGAGTTCCGAAGCCCCGCCCCGGCCGGCCTTTTTTCTTCGGCCCAGGCCGCGTCCGGCTTTTCCGGCTCGGAGTCGCAACTGGTGTGCATTGGCGCCGCATCCCCGACTCCGGATTGGAATGCCTATCGCGCCAATGCCGCGTCGATTCCCACCGCCTGCCTCGGCGGGCCCGGCCCGGTCCTGCCAACCCGGAGCCCGTCGATCACCGGATTCGACCCGGACTTCACCGCCCCGCGGGCAATCCGAACCTCACTCGGCGTCCAGCGACGGTTCGGGCTCATCAACCTTGGCGTCGAGCTGAGTCATGCGTTAGGCCGAAGCCAGTTCGGGGTCCGCGACCTGAACCTCGGCGCCGGCCAGTTCAGCCTGGGGGCTGAGAATCGGCCGGTGTTCGTCCCAATCCAGGCGATCGACCCGCGGACCGGATCGATTCCGTTGGCGGCGTCGCGCAAGGTGACCGACTACGGCAACGTCCTCGTCTTCGACTCCGAGCTCAAATCGCGGACGACCCAGCTGACCCTCTCGGCCAACGGCATCACCCGGAACGGGGCCTTCTTCAACGCGTCCTATACCTTCAACCGGTCGCGCGATCAGTCCTCGTTCGCGTTCGGCGGTGCGCAACGGGGATTGAGCGGGGCCACCACGGCGGGGGATCCGAACGTCCGGGAGTGGGCCACCTCGGACTTCGAACGGAAGCATTCGGTTCTCCTGACGATGACCTATCCGGTGACCCGGAGTCTCGAATTGACCACCATCACTCGACTGACCGCGGGGTCGCCCTATACCCCGGTGGTGGGATCGGACGTCAACGGCGACGGCCTGCGCAACGATCGCGCGTTCGTGTACGGCGCCGGAGCGGCCGACCCCACGGTGGCCGCCGGGATGGCCCGACTCCTCGCCGCAACATCGGGAGGGGCGGCCCAATGCCTAACTGCCCAACTGGGCCGGATCGCCGACCGCAACAGCTGCCAAGGTCCCTGGCAAACCACGATGGACTTCCAGGTCAACTTTCGGCCGGCCGTTCTCGGCCTCGACCGCCGGCTTGCGATGTCGCTCGTCACCACCAACTTCTTGATCGGCGTCGATCAATTGTTCCACGGCCGGGACGGTCTCAAAGGCTGGGGGCAGGCCGTCCGGCCCGATCCGACCTTGCTGGTGGTTCAGGGATTCAATCCCACTACCCAGTCGTTTACCTATGCGGTCAACGAGCGATTCGGCGCCAACGGCACCAACACCATCGGGGTCCGGCAGCCGTTCCAGCTCGGCATTCAGGGTCGCTACACGATCGGTCCCGACCTGATGGCCCAGTTCAGGGGTCAATTCGCCGGCGGAGGGCAGCGGGGGGGCGGAGCTGCCGGCGGCCCCGACATGGTGACGCGGCTCACCAGCGCGCTGCCGAATCCAGCGGCCGAAGTGATTGCGATCCGGATCGCGCTCAACCTGACGGACGAGCAGGTCACCAAACTGGAGCGCACCTCGGACTCGCTCAAGCGCCTCACCAAGGCCGTGGCTGACCGGGCCCAGAAGGAACTCGCCAAGGCGGGACCGAACCCCGATCCGGGATCGATGTTCGCGTCGATGCGGCCGGTCTTCGAATCGGTCCGGGCCAACAGCGCTTGGGCCCTGAAAGAGGTCCAGACTATCTTGACGGCTGAGCAGTGGCAACAAGTGCCGGACCGGATCAAGACGCCGCCGGGTCAGCGTCGAGGTCCGGGAGGCCCACCGCAGTAGACTCTGAGACCGGGAACACCATGCCTGACATCGCGATCTTTCACCCGCAACTGGTTCATTTTGCCGTGGTCCTTGGCATCGTCGGGGTCCTCTTCCGGCTGGTGTCGCTGACCGGCAAGGCCGGTTGGACCAACCAGGCGGCCGCCGCGCTGTTGATCGGCGCCGGAGCGGTCGGGTACGTCACCGCTGAGTCGGGCCACCAAGCGCACGGGCCGATCGAACGAATTCCCGGAGCAATCGCGGCCGTCGAAGAGCATGAGGAGTGGGGCAACCGGGCCCGCAACATCCTCCTGCTCGTCGGTACCCTCGAGTTAGTCGGCGTGTTCCTCACCCGACAGAAGGCGGCCCGGCTGGTCCGCGCGGCATCCGGCGTCATCGGGATCGGCGCGGCGTTCGCCCTGTTCGAAGCCGCCGAGCATGGCGGTGACTTGGTCTACCGCTATGCAGGCGGGCCCGGGCTTCGGTCGGGCGACACCACCGACGTCACCCGGCTTCTCGTCGCGGGGCTCTACAACCGAGCGATGGCCGACCGCACGGCCGGCAACAAAGAGGGCGCGGCCCGGCTGATCGACGAGCTGTCCCGGCGGATGCCTGACGATCCGACCGCAAAGCTCACGGCCATCGAGTCGCTGATCAAAGACCGGAACGATGCCGTGGCCGCACTCGCGGCGCTCCACACCTTCGACCCGGGCGACAACCGGCGGAGCAAGTTCCGGAAGGCGTTCCTGCTCGCCGATGCTTACAAAGCAGCGGGCTCCGTCGACTCGGCCCGGGCGGTGCTCGAGGCCTTCAAGGCAGAAAACCCGGCGGCGGCCGAACGGATCGACCAGGCGATCAAGGCACTAACGGCGACGACTCCGTAGCCGGTGCGCGGTGCCAGCCCATGGCGTAGTACAGCACCAGGCCGATCGCGAGTAAGCCGAGGCCGATGGCCGAGTCGACCGGTTGCTGTTTGATGGTGTCCCAGATCAGATAGCCCGCAAAGATGACGAAGACGATCGGCGTCACCGGATAACCCCAGGCCCGGTACGGCCTGGGGAGATTCGGTTCCCGGTGCCGGAGGATCATCACCCCGGCGGCCGACATCCCGTAGAACAAGAAACTCACGAACACGACGTACGTGGCCAGCTGATTGTAGGTGCCGCTCAGCGCCAAGATGCACGACCACGCCCCCTGCACCAACAGCGACGTCACCGGCACCGCGTACTTGGGACTCACCTGCCCGGCCCACCGAAAAAACTGGCCGTCCTTGGCCATCGCGTAGGGAATCCGCGCGGCGGTAAAGACGATCCCGTTATTCGCGCCCAGGGTCGAGATCAAGATGGCGACCGAAATCAAAGACGCACCCGTCGTCCCCATCACGACCGTCATGGCGTCGGCCCCCACGCGAGCCGACTTGCCCACGGCGGCGTGGCCGAGGACGTAGGTCAGCGCCACGGCCACGCCGATGTATAGGAGAGCCACCAGCACCGTCGAAATGATGATCGAGAGCGGCATGTCGCGACTCGGACGCCGCATTTCACTCCCGACGTAGGTGATCTCGATCCAACCATCGTAGGCGTAGAGCACCAAGACCATCGCCGCGCCGAAGGGCGCCGCCAGGCTCCCGATCGACTCGGTCGTCCAGAAAGGCTGCAGGTTGGCGGCCGAGCCACCGGGAAGCAGGAAGCAGACGGCGATCAAGGCAACCGCCGAGGCAATCTTGACGATGGTAAAAACGTTCTGGGTCAGGGCGCCGAGTTTGAGCCCATAACAGTTGAGTACGGTCAGCGCGATGATCGACACCACCGAGACGACCTTGATGCCGGCGCCGCCCATCGGAATGAAATACCCGAGATAGGTCGCGAACCCGACCGCGATCGCGGCGATCGAGGCGGGATTGACGATGAGGGCACTGCCCCATCCGTACAGGTAGCCCCACACCGGGCCGTAGATCCGCTTTAGGTAGACGAACTGCCCGCCCGCCTCCGGCATCGCGGCGCCAAGCTCGGCCACGCAGAGCGCACCGGCCAGCGACACCACCGCGCCGACGACCCACACCATCAGGGTCGGGAACACGCCGCTGAAATAGGCCGCGATCGAGGCCGGGACCAGATAGATCGCCGAAGCGACCATGGTGCCGACGTTGATCATCGTCGCGTCGAGGAGGCCTAGCTCTGGTTTGAGTTCGTCGGGCATGGGCCTCAGGCGTTAGCGGTGGTCGCGCCACCGGCGGTAGGACTGCTTCAGCAGGCACTGAAAATGGTAGACCCCGGACTCCATGTCGGGCGAGAACCGCCCCCGGTGATAGCCGCGAGACTTGAGTCCGCCATGGACTTTCTGGCAGATCTCGCGATCCTCGGCTTGCACCAGGTCGCTGTAGTCGACGTCGGCCTGGATCTGCTCTGCCCGGCCCGCCTCGTCGGGCTCATCGTAGTAGTACCAGAATGTGACCCGGCAGCGATCGGGCCCGTTGGGCAGTACCAGATTGACCTGGACTCGGTGCGGCAGGACGTTCAGCATGAAATTGGGATAGACCCAATAGTAGAACGCCTCGCCGCCGGCATCCTTGGTGTAGACGTTGTCATCCTTCAACGGACTGTGCTGGAGGTTGTACCAGGGCCCGAGCTCGGTCCGGTAGGCGAGGTAGTCGAGGGCTTTGTTGAGTTCCGGATGGACGTGAGGAATGTGATAGCCTTCCAGGAAATTGTCGACGTAGAGTTTCCAGTTGGCTTCGACCTCGTAGTCGACCCGGCGGACCAGTCGCTTGGTGGTCAAGCGGTTGGGCCAGATTCTCTCGGAGATCCCGGCAAAAACCTCGGCCAGTGGCGGCGCCTCGTTGGGTTCGAGGCATACGAACACGAAGCCTTCCCAGACATCGACCGCTACCGGCACCAATCCGAAGTCCTTCTTGTCGAACAATTCGGTCCGGTCGAACTGGGGCACGCCCCGAAGGGAGCCGTCCAATTGGTAGGTCCAACCGTGGTACTTGCAGGTCAGGGCCTTGATGCAGCCGGCGGGCTCGAGGGCCAGGGGCCCGCCCCTATGGCGACAAACGTTGTAGAACGCCCGCAAGACGCCGTCTTTGTCCCGGAGCACGATCACCGGATTGTCGGCCACGGTCGCCAGGAAATAGGCGCCGGGCTGGTCCACCATCGAGACATGCCCGACCCCTTGCCACGTCCGGGCCAGCACCGCGTCGCGATCGACGGCATGAAACCGAGAGTCGACGTACCAAGTGGACGGCGCCGTCTCGGATCGTTCCACGGGAACGATGGCGAGATCGGCGTCGGCAAAATCGGGCAATGAATGGTCGGGCGACGGGGCGTTCATTGGCCAAAGATAGGGGCATCCGGCAACCGGATGCGGATTGCCCCGCGCGAGGTACATTTGGGCCATGATGATCCCACTCTTGGCGCTCCTGGCAACGCAACCGCCCCAGCTCTACGACCTCGCCCGCGGCATTCCGGCGTCCGCCACCGAGGCCACCGTCCGGAAACTGGTGAGCTTCGGGACCCGGCATACCCTGTCCGATACCGTCTCGACGACCCGCGGGATCGGGGCGGCGCGGCGATGGATCAAGTCGGAATTCGACCGGATCGCCGAGCAATGCGGTGGCTGCCTCGAGGTCCGGTACGACCGCGGGATGCTCACGGCCGGCCCCGGCACCCGAATCACCAAGGACGTCGAACTCGTCAACGTCGTCGCGATCCAGCGGGGTCAGCTCTACCCCGACCGGTACGTCCTGATCACCGGCCATTACGACTCCCGGGCCGGCGATCCGAACGATGCCACATCGGACGCCCCGGGCGCGGTGGACGACGCGAGCGGCACGGCAGCGGTGATCGAAGCCGCCCGGCTCTTGTCGAAGTCCAAGTTCGCCAAGACCATCGTCTATGGCGCGCTGGCCGGCGAGGAGCAGGGGCTCCTCGGTGGGCAGCAGCTGGCGAAATACGCCAAGGAACAAAATTGGCAAGTTGAGGGCGTCCTCAACAACGATATCGTGGGCAACAGCGAAGGAATCGGGGGGCAGGTGGACAACCTGACCTTCCGGATCTTCTCGGAGCCCACAGCCGTAACCGAGCCCGACGACGAACGGCGGGGCCGGCGGGTCACCGGCGGTGAGGTCGACGGGCCCTCGCGACAGTTGGCTCGGTACGTCTACACGGTGGCGCGGCAGGTGTTGCCGATGATGCGCCCCAAACTCGTGTACCGCCTCGATCGGTTCGGGCGAGGCGGCGATCACCGGGCGTTCAACGATGCCGGATTCGCGGCGGTCCGGATTACCGAGGCGTTCGAGAACTACAATCGCCAGCATCAGAACGTCCGGACCGAAAACGGGATCGCCTACGGCGATGTGCCGGAGCGGGCCGATTTTCCGTACGCCGCCCGGATCGCCGGCATCAACGTGGCGGCCCTTGCGGCCTTGGCGTCGGCGCCGCCGCCGCCTACGGCCGTGCGGCTTCGCGGCGGAGTCAGCGCATCCACCACCTTGAGCTGGCAGCAGGCGCCTGGTGCCGCGGGCTACAAGATCTATTGGCGAGACACCACCGATCCGCTGTGGGGCGAGTCGCGCTCCGTCGGGTCGGTGACCCAGTTCACGCTCGACGGCATTCTGATCGACGACCACCTGTTCGGCGTGGCCAGCGTCGGCCCCGACGGCAGCGAATCACTGGTGACCTTTCCAACCCCCGGGAGCAACCGATGAAGTCGCTTAAGCTCTGGATCAAACGGCTGGCCATTGCCGTCTTGGCGCTCGTCGCCGTCGCGGTCATGATCGGCGCCGGCTACGAGGCCCGGATGCGCCGTCAGGTAGCCCGAGACTACCCGGTGCCGGGCCGGCTCGTCGATGTCGGCGGGCGGAAGATCCAGCTCGACTGCCGGGGCAGCGGGTCGCCGGTGGTGGTGCTCGAAGCGGGCCTCGACATGAACGGCTCGCTGGCGTGGGCCAAGGTCCATGACTCGATCGCGGTCACCACGAGAACCTGCGGCTACAGCCGCGCCGGGGTAATGTGGAGCGACGACAACCCGGGCCAGCAGAGCGCGGCCGCGGTCGCCGCCGATCTTTCTGCCGCGCTCACGGCGGCCGGCGAGAAGGCACCCTATGTGATGGTCGGCCACTCGTTGGGCGGGCCGTACATCATGGCCTTCACCAAGCGCCATCAGGCAGACGTGGCCGGCTTGGTCTTCGTCGACGCCTCGCACCCTGAGCAGATCCAGCGGTTCAAAGAAGTCCTGGGCCGGACGATCGAGCCCCCGGTCGGGACCATGCGGGCGGCGGCGGCGCTCGCCTGGACCGGCATCGTCCGGATTGCCGTGCCCGGAGGAGGTCAAGACAAGGTGGCCCGGACCACGGCCGCCTATGCCGCGACGTCGCTCGGCCCGATGCTCGAGGAGCTGGACGCGATCGATGCCACGATGGCCGAAGCGGGGTCGTTCCGCCAGCTGGGCAATCGGCCGCTGGTGGTGCTGACCGCGATGGCGCCGCAGGACACCGCCGCGTTGAGGGCGTTGAAGATGAGCCAGGAGGAGAGCGGGCGGTTCCAGGCCGCCTGGACGACAATGCACGACGACGAGGTGTCGTGGTCGACCCAAAGCGAGCACATTCTGGTGCCGGACGCGACTCACTATATCCAGAATGACCGGCCGGACATCGTGATTGCGGCGGTTCGAAAGGTCGTGGGATTGGTCCGAAACCCGGTCGCGGTCCCGGTCCCGGTCACCAGCCCGCGCTGACGAGGCTACTCGCTGTCCGTCTCGCCGTCGAACCGCCACGCCAACGTCGCGCCGGCGTGAAATGGAACGACGGTACCGATTCGCTCGGGCACCAGACTCGGGGCCCGGGTGAGTGCGACCCGTCCCTCGTTCGGCGCCAGGCCATGGAACCGGGGCCCGTGCTCCGAGGCAAAGGCCTCGAGTTTGTCGAGCGCATCTTCCTCGTCGAACACGGTCGCGTAGGATTCCAGCGCCACCGGCGCATTGAACACCCCGGCACAGCCGCAAGCCGATTCCTTGGCGCCGACCGCATGGGGTGCTGAATCGGTCCCCAAGAAGAACTTCCGGCTGCCGGACGTGGCGGCTTTCCGGAGCGCGAGCCGGTGTTTCTCTCGCTTGAGTACCGGCAAGCAGTACAGATGGGGACGAATCCCGCCCTGGAACATCGCGTTGCGGTTGCACTGGAGATGATGGGGCGTAATCGTCGCCGCCACGGTATCTGGTGACCCCAGCACGAACCCGACCGCTTCTTCCGTCGTGATGTGCTCGCAGACGACCTTGAGCGCCGGGAAATCACCCACCACCGGCCCGAGAATCCGGTCGAGAAAAACCGCCTCGCGGTCGAAGATGTCGACCCCGGGATCGGTCACCTCGCCATGGACGAGGAGCGGCATCCCGATCCGCTGCATCGTCTCCAGCACGCCATGGATGTGACGAACTTCGGTCACGCCCTTGGCCGAATTGGTCGTGGCGTGAGCCGGATAGAGCTTGGCCGCGGTGAACACCCGCTCGCCGAAGCCGGCCGCGAGATCTGCAGCCTCGGTGCTATCGGTCAGGTACGCCGTCATCAGCGGAGTGAACACCCGCCCCGGCCGCAACTGCCCTTGAATCCGTTGGCGATAGGCCCGGGCCTCCGCCATCGTGGTCACCGGCGGATCGAGATTCGGCATCACGATCGCCCGGGCAAACTGGCGCGCGGTATAGTCGAGCACCTCGGCCAGCATCGGCCCGTCGCGCAGGTGGACGTGCCAGTCGTCGGGCCGGCGGATCACCAGCCGCATCAGGGCTTCATCTTCTTGAGCATGTCCTTGGCGGTCTGGTCGTTCGGGTTCTTTGCCAACGCTTGCTCGTAATAGCCCCGAGCCTTCTTCCGATCACCTTTGGCCATCCAGGCGGCGCCGATCCGATCGTACCCCCGATAGCTATCCGGATAGAGGTCGAGGCCGATCTGATAGAGCTCAATCGCCTTGGCGGTGTCCTGGGTCATCGCAAACTGCCCCAGCATGGCGATCATCCCCTCCGACGGCGCGAACGTCGAGCCTAACTTGGCCGACACGGTGCGGAAGTGCTCAGGCAGCAGGCTCGGCGTGGCCAGAACCCGGCCCAAGTCCAGGGTGTACCCGTCGAAGATGAACCGGAGCGCATCATACTCGGCGATCAGCGGCACCGAACCATGGCTGTCGTTGGGATAGTACTTGTACCCGTAACGAAGACCGGCGTGGCTATACGCCTCGACGATGCCGTTGAACTGAACGATCGACTCGAAGTGCGCGTTACTCGTGGTGTCGTCCGGATTAATGGTGTTGGCCTGGCCGACATAGAGAGACTTGCCCTTGAGGTTGGCGGTACTGAAAAAACTCTTGGCCTGACGGAGCAGGAGTTTGTTGTCGTACCAAAGGCTCGGGTCAATGGCCACATAGGCGTTGAAGGTTTCCGGAATGGTGTAGAGGGCATTGATCGCCGTGATCCCACCGAGCGAGTGCCCGACGAACACCCGGTACGATGTGGTCCGGTACCCGGCGTCGATCCGGGGAATCAATTCGGACTTGAGGAAGGTGAAGAAGTTCGGCATCCCGCCGCTGGTCTTCAAGAATGGCTGGGGCTTTCCGTCGAAACCAGCCGCCACATGCGTCGGCGTCAGATCCCGGGTCCGGTCGGTATTCGGAATCGCCACCACGATCATTTCCGGCACGACGAACGTGCCGTTGACGCCGGTGCCGAGGATCTGGAGCAGGCCGGTCACCGAATGGAAATGGGCATCGCCGTCGAGCAGATACAGCACCGGGTACTTGTGGGGCGTCGAGGTGGTATCGTCGTAGGAGGGCGGCGTGTAGACCAAGTACGGCCGGTTCTCCTTCAAGGTGGCCGACCACACCGAGTCCACCTTGCCGATGGTGACCGATTTGGCCAAGGGAGCCTGAGATCGAGCGAGACCGGGCAGCAGCAGCAGAACCAGGAGGTACTTCATCGGGAATCGCATGGGTGAGGGGCGCCGGAGTAGAGGGAGAGGCCGTCGGAGCGTAGCAACATTCTAATCCTCCCCACGACCACCGGCCACCTCCCTCAGGACGGACCGGCGAACGAACCGCGGTTCTGGCGCGTCTTCAGGCAACCCCCTATCGTTCGACTGCAACCACGTTAGTTGCCGCCGCCCGATGTGTCCCTCAACGGAGATGACTCGCGGAGTCCTCGAACGCAATGGTACCTACGCGCCATCTCTCACGAGCTCCAATTTCGGAGGCCCTGATCGACATCCAGGTCACTCCTCCGATGGACCTAGCGATCGAGCAGCTTCGGAGCCTGCACCGTGGCGACTTGGCGGCCGCGTTCCCGACGATCGACGAACGTCGCGCCACCGTGGCCCTGGATGGCTTTTTCTTCCGTACGGCCGACGACACCGAGATCATTCAAATGCGTAGAAATGGTTACACGTTCAACCGACTGCCCCCGTATGTTGGTTGGGAGGCCATGCTGCCAAAAGCCCTGACCCATTGGAATTCGTATGCAAACATGGTTCGGCCTGAGCAGATTTCGAAGGTCGCGGTCCGATGCATCAATCATCTTCGCTTGAAACTGCCGATCGGCGATTTCGGCGATTATTTGACGGCACCACCGACCGTACCACTGGGATTGCCGCAGGGAATCAGCAGCTTTGTCGGCCGCGTGGTCGTCGAGGACCCAACGCGCGGCCTGAGTGCCATGATCACGCAGGCGCTGGATCCAGCAACGAAGGGCGACTCAATTACCGTGATCCTCGACATCGAAGTGTTCAAAGGAAGCGAGACTGGGTTCGAGCGAGATGAAATCGCCCCGCTGCTTGGGGAGCTACACGAACTACGCAATCAGGCCTTCTTCGACAGTGTCACCGAAAAGACCCTGGAGCTGTACCGATGACCATCGCGCTCCGGCCCCCCGGCATCCTCGGTTCGGCCCGTCATGCCGCTGACTCCTCACAGAGCGTCGATGGTAGCTCGGTTCGGAAGTTGCTCACTCGGATCAACGAGTCCAACCGATGCACTGCTCGTACGGCAGTTGCCTTGGCAGACCTTGACATCGCAGTTCAGGAAGCGAATCGGCCGAATTGGGACGGCTACGACGCCCTGCCCGCCCGTTCCGCAGCTTTCGAACAGGCAAGACGGCTCCTCGAGGCTTTGCCGGCCGGTTTGCCACTTCCGGCCATCTTCGTGGTGCCGGAGGGTGGAATAGCCCTCGAATGGAATTTCGGAACCAAGTGCCTTTTCTCGGTAATCGTATCCGGCGCGAACTTGCTGTCCTACGCCGGGATTTTTGGACCCAACAAGGTTCATGGAATGGAGCAGTTCGAAGATGGACTTCCTCCGTCGGCTTTGGCGGGGCTGGCGCGCGCCCTCGGCCGCGCCCGGCCCGAAGATCGAACCGATTGATTCACTGGAACCGCTAGCTCGGTTCATCCTCAGCCGCGGATTGTTCAAGCACACCCCTCCGAAAGCCAAGTCGGGAGCGTTTCTGCCGCGAGGATCAGAACCGCTGTCGACCTTCCGGATCCATGGCCTTGGCACGGCGGAGATCTGGTCGTTGGGGGAATATTCGGTCGCCCAACCGGGCGGACGGACCCTCTATGCGCGAGCCGATCTTCCGGCTTTCGCATACGCCGCCCAGGCACTGATGGTCGAGGCGGATGAGGTGCCGGCCCGCCACGCGAGTATCTCCGGTTGGCCGGATGCCCAATCGGCCCGGCAGCTCATTGCCCTGGCGCGCGCCGATGCGGCCACGCTGCACATAGTGCCCCCACCTCGGAACCCGGCCGACGCTCACACCAATTGAACCCGCGCGACGGAATGCCTCTTCTTATACGGAGGCCGCGCGGCCGACCTATATTGGGACGTTATATCCGGCCCATATTAAGGATCCTGAATGACTCTCCGAGTGGTCGCGTCCCCGACCCGGGCTCTGCTCGCCCTGTTCTGTGCGTTCGCCTGCCTGTCCGGCTCGGCTGTCGCCCAACAGATGAGCGTCGAAACCCGCGACCCCACCCAAAGACAGGATCCTTCCTTCGCCAAGAACTACCGCGAATGGCTGCCGAACCTGAAACTCGGCAGTCCCCTCGTGGATCATTTGCCCCTGGTGACAGGAATCCCAACCCCGAAAGACGTGCTCGGCTACCACATCGGAGCGCCGAGAAAGCTGACCTATTACGCCGATCAGCTGCGATACTATCGAGCCCTCGCGGCGACCACCCCCCGCGTCCAAGTGGAGACGATCGGCCGGTCCGACGAAGGCCGGGAGCTGGTGGTGGTCTGGGTGTCGTCCGACGAGAACATGAAGGCAATGGCGAGGAACCGCCAGAATCTCGCCAAGATCGCCGACCCCCGCGGTCGCAGTGAAGCCGAGATCGCGGAACTGATTCGCACGACCCGGCCCCACTACCACTTCATGGGCGGGCTCCACAGCGGCGAAACCGGGCCCTCGGAAATGCTGATGGAGTTGGTCTACCGGCTGGCCACCGAAACCTCGCCGGTCATTTCTCAGATCCGGAACAACCTCTACGTTTCGGTGACCCCGGTGGCCGATGCCGACGGCCGCGACCGGAACGTTGACTGGTTCTACCGCAATCTCGAGAACGGCCTCTGGAAGCCGCTGCCACCCAAGGACACCACCGCCAAGCCGGCCGCGACCACGCCAACCGGGACGCCGGTCCCGAGCCGGATCGTACCCCCGGTGCCGTATTGGGGCCGCTACGCCTATCACGACAACAACCGCGACATCAATCTCGCCCTGGTCCAGATGCGGACGATCGTCGATTGGTACTTCACCGCGCATCCGCCGATCATGCACGATCTCCACGAGGCGCTGCCCCTGCTGTACACCTACAGCGGCGCCGCGCCCCAGAACCCCAACCTCGATCCCCTGCTCTTCGCAGAGTTACCGTGGTTCGCGAATTGGGAACTGGCGCAGATGACCAAGTACGGGATGCCGGGCGTCTACACCCACGCGTTCATGGACGGATGGTCGCCGGGGTACCTCGGCTCGGTGGCCTACAATCACAATGGGCTGATGAAGATGTACGAGACCCAGTCGGGGCGAGATCTCGACACCGCCACGACCACGCCGGCCAAGCCCGATTCGGCGAAGGTCACCAAGGATTCGACGGCGAAAGCAACGCCGGTGGCGGCCCCGTCGCCCATCCCCCGGGGCGGCTTCCTCATCCCGACGGGGCAGGGTGGAGCCCAGGCTCGCGAATGGTATCGCGGCGTCCCAATGGGGGTCGAAGACTCGGCCAAGTTCACTCGCCGAGCCAACGCCAACTACATGGAGACCGGGGTGATCTCGGCCCTCCAACTGGCGGCGATGTTCCCGGCCACGGTGCTCGAGAATTTCTACGTCAAGGGTCGCAACTCGATCGAGGAAGGCAGGACCAAGGCGCCCTACGGATTCGTCATTCCGGTCCAGCGCGACATGACCAAGGCGGCCGAGCTGGTCAACATCCTCCGGATTCAGCGCATTGAAGTCGGGGTCGCCAAACAACCGGTCAAGGTCGACAGCGTCACCTATCCGGCCGGGTCGTACGTCATCAAACGCGACCAACCCTATGGCCGGCTTGCCAAGAACCTCCTCGAGCGCCAGCAGTACCCCGACGCCCGCTTGAGCACCTACGACGACAGCGGCTGGACCGTGGGGCTCGCGATGAACGTCGACGTGATTGAAGTGTCCGACTCCTCGATTCTCAAAGCACCGACCACCCCGGTGACGACTGTCGTGCTCAAAGGCAAGACGTTAGGCAACGGCACCGCCGGCATGGCGGTGGCGCACCATGGGTCCAACAACATGATCACCTTCCGGTACCGGCTCAAGACCGTGCCCATGAAAATCGCCGAGAAGGGCTTCACGGCGGGCGGCACCGAGTTTCCCGCCGGCTCATTCATCATCACCGACATGGCGAGCGCGGCGGCGGTCCGGGCCGCGGCCGAAGAGCTCGGCCTTACCGGTGCCGCGCTCGACTCGGTGCCGAAGGTGGCGATGCACGAGGCCGAGGTGCCCCGGATCGCGATCTATTCGCAGTGGACTGGAACCCAGAATCTGGGCTGGTACCGGCTCACCTTCGACAAGTTCGGGGTCCCGTACGATCTGATCTACAAGGAACAGGTCGAACAGGGGAACCTCCGGGCCCGGTACGACGTAATTCTCGCGGCCGAGCAGAATCTCAGCAAGCAGACCGTGTTGCAACCCCCCGGCGAGCGGGTCGTGGCCTATCAGAAGAGCGAGAAGTACCAGTTCCTCGGCATGTACGGCGCCAGCGCCGACATCACCGGCGGCTTCAGGCAGAAAGGCGTCGATGCCTTCGGGAGCTTCCTCGAGGCCGGCGGGACCCTGATCGCAGTGGGCGACGCGGCCCGGCTCCCGATCGAATTCGGCTGGGCCGGGACGGTCGAGAAGGCCAACGTCGGCGGACTCACGTCGCAGCGGCCCTTGGTCCAGGGCGAGATCGTCCGGCCCGAGCATCCCATCTTCTATGGCTACGCCGGCAAGACCCTCCCGATCAAGTACGTCGGAGGTCAGCCGTTTCGGGTCGGGGTCGCTGACGAGGGCAGTGTGCTGGCGCGGTATGTCGGTGGCAACGCGTCGGTGCTGTCTGGGCTGATGGTCGGGGCGGACTCATTGAAGCAGCGGCCGTTCGCGGTGGATATCCCCCGGGCCTATCACGGGTTCGGGCGGGTGATTCTCTTCTCGAACAATCCGATCTATCGGTGGCAGAACCACGGTGAGTTCAACATGATTTTCAATTCGCTGCTCAACTGGAATGACGTGGTGGCGAAACCGGAGTAGCCCGAAGGTCTTGGGTCACTCGTCGTCGTCGATACCCGCGAAGACCTCGTCGAGGTCGAAGGAAACGCTGGTCGAAGCCCCGGGTGCCCGCCATTCCAGCCGATCTCGCAGGCTGACGACACCCGGCCGGTCCGATCGGCTTACGTCGAGGCAGCGGTCCCGAAGATCGGCCCGCCAAACCTCGGCCACGCCGAGCGAGTGGTAGGCCGCGTGCTTGAAGTCGCGGTCATAGAGTCGGGAACCTCGACCGGACACCTCGACCGCCAACCAGAACCCCCGGATATCACCCCAGCGGCGGGCCACCCGCACCGTCGCCGGCAGAACCAGTAAGTCCGGTTCCAGGTGATTTCGCGGGCGAACCTGAACCGCCCCGTGGGTGAAGACCATTGCGGCCTTGCCAAGGTAGGCAACCAGGGCATCCCGAATCCGGAGCACCACCACCTCGTGTGGCGGCATCGGCGCCGGGGTCACCAGCAGCGCTCCGTCCAACAACTCGTACCGGTTGCCGTCGTCCGGGAATTGGTCGAGATCCTCGACGGTGTATTGCGGCAGCATCGAAGGCATGGCCATAAGGTAGGGCCTCGGCTGGAAGGGATGCAACTCGGCATCCATCATGTTCGCTAACCAATCACCGCCGCGCGGCGTGGAAAAACGCAATTCCCGAGTCGAGACCCCGGTGCCAACCGGACACCGGGGCCCTGCGCCGTCAACGTGCGGGCCTACCGACCGTCGAATGAGCAACGGAGAAGGCACTTCAGCGCGCTGACCACAATCCTTGCGGTGGCGATGTCCGACCCCGCGCGGCCGTTGATCTGCGCCGAACCGAACCGGCGAGCGGTAACGAATCCGGTTGACGACACCTCCGCGACGGCCGGGTCGCTGGTCGACCACACGACCTCGGAGGCCCGGCCATTCGGCGAGACCACCAACTGCATGCCGCCGCCCACCGCGAGCACGACGCTGTTTGGCGCGATGGCCAGGGGCGGTGGCGGTGGCGGTGGCGGTGGCGGACCGTTGGGGTCGTTGTCGGAACATCCGACGGCCGCCAGCGTTGCCAGCGCCAGGCCAAGAAACGAAGCTCTCCCAAATCCAACGAATCGAGGTAACATGTTGCCTCCTAAGGTGATGGTCGAGTGAACGGAGTGCCCATCTCGATTGCGGCACCAAGGTGGGGCGGCGGCCTGACGCTGGATTGACGCTGGTCTGATTCAGCTCTGATCTGGCGGCGCGAACGGACATCACCGGTCTAGATTCCATCCACTCGATCGTGGGGTCCATTGGATGCTCGAGATCCAAACATTTGGGACCGTGGGATTGCGGAATCGCGACGGCACCGAATCGCAGGCCCAAATCGTTCAACCGAAGCGGTTGGCTCTGCTGATCTACCTCGCGCTGGCGCCCCGTCGTCGCTGCCGGCGGCGAGACCAAGTCGTGACGTTGTTCTGGCCTGAACTCGATCAGGAGCACGCTAGGGGGGCGCTGAGCCAGGCGCTTCGCTATTTGCGCAAGATTGTTGGGAACGAGGCCATCATCACCCAAGGGGAAGACGAGGTTGGGCTCGACCGCACGGTGATCGGATGCGATGCGGTGACGTTCCTAACGCTGTGCGAAGCGGGACAACTCGAGCAAGCGTTGAGAGTCTACCAGGGGACATTCCTTGATGGCTTCTTCGTGGCCGACGCCGGGCCTGAGTATGAGCGGTGGGTCATGGAGGAACGCGCAGCGCTTCGGCAACGGGCCGCGCTGGCGGCGACGACTCTGGCGGAGCGGGCGGAAGGCGTATCGGATCTCCAGGCCGCGCTCCGGTGGGCCCGGCGAGAGGTCGCGATGCTACCGGGGGAGGAGGTACCGACGGCTCGACTGATCCGGTTGTTGGATCAGAACGGGGACCGGGCGGGGGCGTTACGGGTGTACGAGGAGTTGCGGCAGCGGCTGCGGGATGAGTTTCAGGTGGCGCCGTCGCACGACACGCAGGCGCTCATCGCGCGAATACTCGCGCGATAAGCGCCGCTTCGCCGTGACCTCCGGGCGGCTCAGTTCTTTTCGCAACACCCTTGAAGGCATCGCATCCAAGTTCCCTCATCCTCCACCATCCAACGCCATCGAGCAGCGCCGGGAATGTGGGGCACCTTGGTTCCATGAGCTCGGCGGGTCACACACTTGAAGGTGACATAGCCGGGAGCGACACCCCCCCGGACAACGCGGGCCCACCAGGGCGGGCCATCGCCAAGAACTTGAGCCTGTTGTTCGCATTTGTCCACGAAGGCGACTGACGTTGGCTTCATGCCGTAGTGGCTAAAACATTCCGCCGCTGAACCACTACAAAGGTAGATCAAGTTCATCTGGGTGCCGTCAGGGGTCACCGCAAAGTTGAACCTGGCCTCGTAAATCGCAGCGGCCGCGGCGGCGGTCGGATCCGGATGAATTTGGACATACGCCGCTGGCAGCCAGTGGTTCGTAAAGGGCGAGGAGGAACCAAATCCTTCCAGTCCGTCAATGGCTGAATCCGGATAGATCGTTCCCCGAAGTGGTGACACCTCTGCCGGGCCGGTGCCTTGCTGAACCGCCAAGCGCTGTTCGTCGTACCAGCCCTTGATCATCCGGGTTCGTTGAAACAGCGGGCTCGGACTGCTGACAGCATAGAACTGCGAAGCCACAAAGCCGTCACGGCCGACCTCACACCATTGTCTACCGCATTTGATCCCGATGTAATGTTCCCTCCGCTCCCGATCCCAGTCCCAGCGGGCAACGGCGGGCACGTCGGTCGACGACAATCCGGCCGGATTTGGCCGGACGCGAACCTGGAGTCTGGTGGTCGTTGTCACGGACGGGTTTGAGTCAAATTTCGACCCACAGGTGGGTTCGGCGCTGCCCACGGCAACCATAAGGGCGTGCCAGGTTGCAATCCCGTTAGAATCGAACGACCGCTTCAGAAACAGACAATTGAACCCACCCTTGATGCCCAGGGCGGGGTAGTCCTTCTCGAAGCTGTAGATCTCAGCGGCTGATAGACCATAGATATCGGTGTAGTTGGTCGGCAGTCTTCGGTTGCCCGCCACCGAGTCCAATCGGAACTCCAGCCGATCCAGGGTCTCCGACGCAAAGATGGCAAACAAAGCGGCCTCACCCTTTGGGTCCCGCAAGTACTTGTTCCCAGTACCGTCCACGAATGCCTGGCAGTCATTGAACTCAGGCACATTCGCAATATTCGGCGCAACGGAGATCCTCGTGACGAACGTCGTGGTGCTCTGGTCTGCGTGCACCGGCAGGTGAATCGAGTCCTGAGGGCACTCCGGCCGTCCGGTCGGCAGGCTGGCTCGTGCCGACGAGGGGTTCCAGGAGTACAAGCCCGCAGTGCCGGTCGTGCCAAGAAACGCGATCGCCGCAACGACCGATGTCCAACGAACCCAGCGTATTGCAACGAGCAGTGCAGCCATGCGAACCTCCCGTTAGTAGGGTTGGGGCCCACGGCGCTGCTGAGTCATCGCAGCAGCGATTTCATCTGCTTCACCACCGGACGAAGAAACGGATCGGCATCCGACCAAAACACCGTCACAGCCCGGGCCCAGCGCTGAGCCGAACGATGGTCGCCCACGGTTCTGGCAAGCTTGGCCCGAAGGATCATCGCCCGAACAAGCGTGCCCGCTCGGTAGGGATTGGCGAACCCCTGGGGCGGAGTCTGCGCCAGCGAGGACAACAAAGGATCCAGCCACGCCTGCGCGCCCACCGAATCGCCGGTAGCCGCCAGGAGCGAGGCCTCTGGATAGAGGGCATCGATGGTGAGGTCCCAGGGAAGGACCGCCCGCCGCGCCCGCCGGAGGGTATCGAAGGCCGCTCGGACCCGGGCGGTATCCCTGCCTAACCAGGCGGCCTGAGCATCAATTAGGTAGTCGCCCTTGCCGGCGAGCCCCGGAAGGGCCTGCATGACATGCTCCGGAAACGCCATCGAGGCTGGGTGGCCGAGCCACTCCACCCGGGCGTCGTCCCGCTCACCGGGGGCGAGGTTGCGGTCGATGGAACTCGACACTCGCTCTTCGAAGGCGTTCAAGCTGTCCGAAGGCCCGCCTAGCGCGGCAAACGCCAACAAGCCCGCGACCGATCGCCCCAAGGCGGCCGGCACCCTCGCGGCGGCCAGAAAGGCCGGGGCCTGGCTCAACTGTGCCGCCAAGGAGGCTCTCCCGGTCAGCGCGGCAAGACCCGCCAGCAGCGGTCCCTGGTCTGGGTCGCCGATCCTGCCATTGAGAAGCGAATCGGCGAGCCGTCGGGCGGTTTGCAGCTCGCTGACATCGTCGGGCAGGGCCAATTTGATTCGCATCCAGACTTCCAGGGAAGCGATCCGGCGCTGGCTGGGCTCGTCAGCGGCGAGGGCACGGGCGCGGCGCAGCGTGTCCAGCCCAGCAGGGTCCCGCAGCATCTCAAGACTGACAGCCAGCGCCTCCAAGGCATCGGGATCCCTGGGGAAGGCCCCGACCCATTCGAGGGTGAGCTCATGGAAAAGTTTGCGCTGATACTGGATGGCGGCTGCTTGACTGCTCGGCACGGTGCGCGGGTCGCCGGCGGCCACCTCCCGATCAGGGTACGGGACGAATCCCAACGAATCCCCTTGAAAGGAAGGGTAGGCCGAAAACGAGCCCGTATTCGGCGCCACTGCTCGGCCAGCCCGGAGGCGCCCACCGCTCAGGAGGAGGAGTTGGCGGACCGATTCGTATGAGCGGCTCCGGAGCGATCGGTGAATCGCGGGCAGGATCCGGAAGGCTCGAAGATAGGCAACGAGGGCTCGATGATAGCTACTCCTGAAACGCCAACCGGACGGACTGGCACGATCGCGGACGACGGCGTCATCGCTGCGAAGGCAATACCCGTCGCTATACCACGCCGCGAAATCAGCCAGGTTGTCCGTCGCCAACCGGCTCCAGATGGCGCAGGCCCTGGGTAGATCGCCCTGGGCAAAAGACAACAGGGCCGTCGAGACAGCCTGATCCCTGGGCGACAGATCGCTCTTCCCGGCCGCCGTTCGTTCGGCCGCTGACCGCCAGGACGCTGCCGGGCTCCCGCTCCACATCCTGGTCTGGGCAAGCCACAGGCTGGCCTCCACAAAGTTGGGATCCGCTGCGGTCGCCCGAGTGAGCTCCGAGTCCGCAGCTGCGAGATCCCACCGCTGAATCGCTTCCTTGCCGCGGGCGACGGCCCGGAATGCGGGGAGCGAGGTGGTGCCCGGTCCGCGCCCCGATCCATCCCCGGCCGGATCACCGCCGAGGAGCAACTGGTCCGCCAGACGGGTGATCGCGGCCTGAATCGTCGAGCGGCCGGCGAGGCTGCTCACCGACGACTCGCGGATCATCTGCCCACCAGCCGCATCGTACAAGACGGCGTGAAACCGTACCGAGTCCTTGGCGACGAACATCTCGCCCCTCACGTATCGGCCCGCGCGGGCTTCTCGCGCCATGCGGCGCAGATCCGAGCCGGAAACCGGACCAGGTCCCTGCCTAGCAATGGCTTCTCGGATCCTGAAACCCTCGACCGTGGTGAGCCCGCTCCACCGTCGGAAGGCCTCCCGGAGCAGTTCATCTTCATAGACGTCGGCGGGAGCCCCCGCGGGGTGCTCAAAGGGGAACACCAGGAACCGAGCGGTGTCGGCCGGCACACTGCTCGCGCCGACCGGAGGTCGCTCGGCTTTGGTCAGCGTCGGGAGCCACCGAGCCGCCACGAACGCGAGCGCCACGATGAGTGTTGCCAACAAGGCCCCGCGTCCTACCGGGGCCCGGGCAGGACCGTCTGTCAAGTGCAATTGTGGGTTGAGCACCTTACGAAATGCCGCCCCATCCGCATACCGATCCGCCGCCGTCTTCGCCAACGCCTTCTCCACCACCCCCTGCACCCACCCGGGCAAATCCGGCCGCGACAGCGCCAACGACGGCACCTTCTCATACATATGCCGCTTCGCGATCACCTGCGCCGACGGCCCCGAGAACACCCGCTCCCCCGCCAGCATCTCATACAACACACAGCCAAGGCTATAAATGTCCGCCCGTCCGTCGAGCGTCCGCTCGGCGCTCGCCTGCTCCGGGCTCATGTACGCCGGCGTTCCAAACGCAATGCCGGAAGATGAAAGGTTGGTGGCGCCCACCGGGTCGGCCGCCCGCGCAATTCCGAAATCCGCCACCAACGCATGCCCGCGGTCGAGCAGAATGTTCTCGGGCTTGATATCCCGGTGGACGATATCCCGCTCATGAGCATACTGGAGCGCCTCCGCCACCTCGCGGGCAATTGCGAGCGCGTCCTCAAGCGGCAATTGGCGCTCCCGGTCGAGCCGGGCCCGGAGCGTTTCCCTCGCCACCGGCATCACATAAAACAGCCGGCCGTCAAGGTCGCCGGAATCGAGGAGCGGCAGGATGTGAGGGTGGTGGAACTGGGCGGCAATGCGGATTTCGCGCAGAAACCGCTCCGGTCCCAAAATGGCAACCAAATCGGCCCGCATCACTTTGATGGCAACTTCGCGCTGGTGGAGAAGGTCGCGGGCAAGGTAGACGGTGGCCATCGCCCCTTGACCGAGCTCGCGCTCGAGGTGGTAGCGACTGCCGAACTCCGCGGGAACCGCAACTGCCGAATGGATCAAGGGCCCTTCCTCGGAAAAGGGGGCCGCAACAACGATACCGTCCGGTGCCGGAATCCGCCAATCCTACCGACGGGAAACGACGTCCCGCGCTGAGCGAAACCGTGATGCGTTGACATCTTGATATTGATGCGATAGCATCAATCATGCGAACCACGGTCGATATCGACGCTGAAGTCCTGAACAGCCTCCGGCACGAGGCCCACCGACGCGGCGTCCCGTTCAAACACCTGCTCAATTCGGCGTTGCGCCGAGGCCTGTCCGAGGCGGCCGGCGCCCCACGTCGGCGGCGCTATCGGTGCCCGAGGTTTCAACTGGGTGCCCCTCAAGTGGGCGTGAATCTCGACAAAGCCCTCGCCTTGGCCGCCGCGCTCGAGGACAGCGAGGTGGCGTTTGAGTTGGACCGGCGAAAGTAAACCGAGGTGAAGCTCATCGACCTGAACCTGCTGATCTACGCGGTCAACAGCGACAGCGAGGTGCACAAGCGGGCCAAGGTGTGGCTTGAGGCCGTCCTCTCGGGAGAAGAGTCCGTCGCGCTTCCGTGGGTGGTGCTGGTCGGATTCTTACGGGTGGTGACCAGCCGTCATGTCATGTCCCGCCCCCTTGCCCCTGCGCAAGCCATTCGAATCATCGATCAGTGGGTCCAACGCCATCGGGTGGTCCTTCTGCACCCTGGCGAGGATCACTGGCGAATCATGAAAGGCCTGCTCCAGGAGGCCGGCACGACCGGGAACCTTACCACCGACGCCCATTTGGCGGCGTTGGCCATCGAACATGACTGCGAGCTCTGCTCGACCGACCGGGACTTTGCGACGTTCTCAAACCTCCGGTGGGCCAATCCCCTCGCCTAACATCCCAGTTCGTGCGGTCACAACTCAACCCGCGGTGTCACCAAACAACGGGCGGGCCGTCGCACGGCACGGGGGCGCTTTGCGGACCAGGGTAGCGGCCGTATCTTCGACCACTCCCTCAGGATGACAGTGTGAGCGACCTGCAGAGCCGCCTCGCTTCGGCTCTCGGCGGTACCTATCGGATCGACCGGGAACTCGGCGGCGGCGGGATGAGCCGCGTCTTCCTGGCCGAAGAGGTTGCCCTGACCCGCCAGGTCGTCATCAAGGTCCTCCCGCCCGAAATGTCGGCCGGGGTCAACCAGGAACGGTTCCGCCGCGAAATCCAGCTCGCCGCCCGGCTCCAGCACCCCCACATCGTGCCGCTCCTGAGCGCCGGCTCCTCGGATGACCTGCTCTGGTACGTGATGCCCTTCATCGAGGGCGAATCGCTCCGGGTCCGGCTCGCCAAACAGGGGGAGCTCCCGATTCGTGAGGCGCTCCAGATGCTTCGCGAGATCGCCGACGCGCTGTCGTACGCGCATGAGCACGGAGTGGTCCACCGGGACATCAAGCCCGACAACGTGCTGATCTCAGGCCGCCACGTGATGGTCACCGACTTCGGCGTCGCCAAGGCGGTGAGCGAGTCGGCCGCCAGCTCCTCGCTCACCTCGCTCGGCGTGGCCCTGGGCACGCCCGCCTACATGGCGCCGGAACAGGCCGCCGCCGACCCCAATGTCGATCGCCGGGCCGACATTTACGCGTTAGGCGTAATGGGCTACGAGATGCTGGCCGGCCACCCTCCCTTTTCCGGGATGCACCCCCAGGCGGTCCTCGCAGCCCACGTGATGCAGGTCCCGGCCCAGCTGTCCGACCAGAGGCCCGCCGTCCCCGCCGCGCTCAATGCGCTGATCATGCGGTGCCTCGAAAAGCGGCCCGCCGATCGATGGCAGCATGCCGAGGAATTGTTCCCCGGTCTCGAGGCGCTGCTGACGCCGAGCGGCGGGACGGCGCCGACCGCGGCGGCGGCCGCGGTTCCGACGGCGGCCGTCACCCCAATCGGCCCCGCTCATCCACTTCGGGTCGCGGTGCTCTTTGCAGGCGCGGCGGCGGTAGTGCTGGGCGGCGTTTGGCTCCTAGTCCGGTGGATCGGGCTCCCCGATTGGGTCTTTCTCGCCGCGATCGGTCTCTTGCTGATCGGACTGCCGATCGTGTTGTGGGGCGCCCGGAATGAACGGCTTCGCGGAGCGGTCCTCGGCGGCGTACTCGCGTTCATCACCCTGGCCGTCGGCGCGGGCGGATTCATGGCGCTTCGGGCCGCCGGGGTGGGCCCGTTCGCCACGCTGGTGAGCTCCGGCGTCCTCAAGGAACGAGACCAGCTCCTCGTGGCCGACTTCGAGAATCGGTCACCCGACTCGACCCTGGGCCAATCGGTGACCGAGGCCCTCCGGATCGATCTGGCCCGCTCACCCGTCGTTCAGCTCCTCGAAACAGCCGACGTGGCGGCCGCGTTGACCCGGATGGAGCGGAACCCCGAGACCCCGCTGACGGCTGCGGTGGCCCGGGAGGTGGCCGAGCGGGAAGGCGCCAAGGCGGTCGTCACCGGCGAGATTGCCCCGCTCGGTGCGGGCTTCGTGCTCTCCGCCCGGGTCCTTGCGCCGAGCGACGGCCGAACCCTGCTCGCCGAACGGGAAACCGCCGACAATGCCGGCGGCCTGATCGCCGCGGTCGACAAGTTGTCGCGGAAGCTCCGGGAGGGACTCGGGGAATCGCTCCGGTCGATCCGGGCCGGTGAGCCGCTCGAGACCGTGACCACCACGTCACTCGAAGCCCTGCGCGAATACAGCCAGGCTGAGCGGGCGTCCGATCTGGCCCGCAACGACCAGGCGGTACCGTTGCTCGAACAGGCGCTCAAGCGCGATTCTACCTTTGCGATGGCGTGGCGGAAGCTCGGGGTCGTCCTCGGCAACCAGCAACTCGACCGGTCCCGGCAGATCGAGGCGGTGACCAAGGCCTACCAGCTCCGCGATCGGTTGCCCGAGCGCGAACGATTGATCGCCACGGCCTATTACCATGGTGACATCACCGGCAACCTCGACGCCGAGATCGCGGCCTATACCCAGGTCCTCGAGCGGTGGCCCGACGACCGGACAGCGCTCAACAATCTCTCGATCGACTACGGTATCAAACGCCGGTTCACCGACGCTGAACGAGTGGCGCGACGAGGGATCGAGAAATCGCCCAACACCGGCGTTCTCTGGTTCAACTTGATCGACGCCCTCGTCAACCAGGGACGGCTGGCAGCCGCCGACTCGGCCCATCAGGAGTTGGGCCGGAAAGCGCCCGAGATCCGGAACCGCTTCCAGATGGGGTACCGGATCGCCTTCGCGAAGGGCGACTATCCCAAGGCCCTCGGGTGGGCTGACTCGCTTGGGCAGAGCGACCAGCCGGACTTCCAGCTCAATTCCCGGGGGCAAAAGGCGAACGTCCTGACGGTGACCGGGCATCTCGCCGGGGCCGCCCGCGAGTGGCGAGCCGGCATGGAGCTCGCACGGAGCCGGGGGTGGCGCGACCGCTATATCAACCAGGCTGTCGCGTTGTTCGACCTTGATGCATCGGGCCGGGACCGGCCGGAATCGGCCCGCCGCGGCATGGACTCGGTTCTGACCCGCGAGCCCATCGACTCCCTCCCGGCGGCCAATCGACCCTATCTGGCGCTGGCAAGGCTCTACGCCCGCGCCGGCGATCCCAATCGCGCCGAGCGCTACTACCAGACCTGGGAGCGGGAAATCCCTCAGATCGTTCGAGACGGGGAGATCCAGCGATTCGGGGTCCAAGGCTTGATCGCGCTGGCCCGAGGGCGGCCCACGGAGGCAGTGGCGGCGTTCCGAAAGGGCCGGGACGCCGAAGGCTGCACTCTTTGCTGGCTCTACGAGATCGGAGAGGCGTTCGACGAGCTCCATCAGCCCGATTCGGCGCTCGCGAGTTACGAGGGACTCGCGACCCTGCCGGAACCAGGGACGGCCGGCCGCCAGCTGGTCCTGCCACCCGCGCTGCGGCGACTCGGCGAGTTATACGAGGGAAAGGGCAACAAGACCAAGGCAGTCGAGTACTACACCCGCTTCCTCGCCCTCTGGCGGGATGCCGACGCCGACCTCCAGCCGCGGGTGGCGAAGGTCAAGCAGCGAGTGGCCGACTTGGTGGGCGAGCCCAAGTCGTGAATGTCTTGGCAGAATCCGGGACCTAGTCGACCGGATCGCATCGTGATCCTGATCGTCGGCGCCGGCCCGATCGGTCTGACGCTCGCCATGGACCTGGCCTCGCGCGGAATCGAGTCCACCGTCCTCGAGCTCCGGCACGAAGGTGAACCTCCCAGCGTCAAATCGAACCATGTCTCCGCCCGCTCGATGGAGATCTTCCGCCGCCTCGGCGTTGCTGCCGCGGTCCGTGAAGCCGGACTCCCGGATGACTACCCGCACGACGTCGCCTACCGCACCACCACCACCGGCATCGAGCTGACCCGGATCCTGATTCCGAGCCGAGCCGGCCGGCTTCGGGGCGACCCAGGGCCCGACACCCAATGGCCTACGCCCGAGCCACCGCACCGGATCAACCAGATCTTCCTCGAACCGATCCTGTCCACCCACGCGGCGGCGATGCCCTGCGTCCGGCTGATTCATCGGATCGAAGTGACGGCGTTCTCGCAGACCGAGGATGGAGTCAGCGTCGAGGCCCGGGAACTCGACACCGGGCGAACCCAGACCTTCGCGGCATCCTATATGGTGGGCTGCGACGGCGGCCGGTCGATGGTGCGAAAGGGCATCGGCTCCTCGCTCGTAGGCGACGCGGTAGTGCAGCGGGTCCAATCGAGCTACATCCGGGCGCCCGGCCTCCTCGGACGACTCCGCCACCCGCCGGCCTGGGCCACCTTTTCGCTGAACCCCCGCCGTTCGGGCAACGTCTACGCCATCGACGGCAAGGAACGTTGGCTGGTCCACAACTATCTCAACGACACCGAACCCGATTTCGAATCGGTCGACCGCGACCGCTCGATCCGCGACATCCTCGGCGTCGACGACCAATTCGAGTACCAGATCTTGAGCAAGGAAGACTGGTTCGGCCGCCGGCTGGTGGCCGACCGATTTCGCGATCGCCGGGTCTTCCTCTGCGGCGACGCGGCCCACGTCTGGGTACCCTACGCCGGGTACGGCATGAACGCCGGTATTGCCGACGCCGCCAATCTGACCTGGCTCTTGACCGCGCGCCTCCAGGGCTGGGGTGGCGACCACGTCCTCGACGCCTATGCCGCCGAGCGCATGCCGATCACCGAGCAGGTTTCGCGGTTCGCGATGAACCATGCCCACGACATGGCGAAAGAGCGCGGCGCCGTACCCCCGAACATCGAGATCCACGGGCCCGAGGGCGACGCGATCCGGGCGGCGGTGGGCCGCCGGGCCTATGATCTGAACGTGCAACAATACAGCTGCGCCGGACTCAACTTCGGGTCGTTCTACGATCGCTCGCCGTTGATCGCCTATGACGGCGAGACGGCACCGGATTATCAGATGGGAAGCTTCATCGCGTCGACGGTGCCGGGGTGCCGGACGCCCTGGTTCCGCCTCCCCGGCGGCGTTTCTTTGTACGACGCCATGGGACCGGACTACACGCTGCTTCGCTTCGATCCGACCGTTGATGTGGCCCAGTTGGAAGCCGCGGCGCGGCGCCGGGGCGTGCCGCTCCAAGTGCTCGACATCGACCCGCGTGACCGGCCTCCCGTCTACCGTCACGCCCTGCTGCTCTCCCGGCCCGACCAGCACGTCGCCTGGCGGGGGCATGCGCTGCCTAACGACGCACTGGACCTGGTCAACCGGATTCGCGGTGCGCTCCCGCCCACAGGAGTCCCGGCATGAACGAGTACCGGCATTTCTTCGCCGACGGCCAGTGGCTCCCGACCACCGGCACCGTCGCATTGACCCAGTCAAGCCCGGTGACCGAGAAACCGATCAGCCGGCTCATCGCCTGCAACGGTGCCGACGTCGAGCAAGCCGTTGGGGCAGCGCGCCGGGCCGCGCCGGCGTGGGCCTCAACTTCGCTGGACCAACGCCGAGAGGCGTTGCAACGCCTGCACCGGGCCGTGGCCCAGCGCACCGAGACGTTCGTCGAGATCCTGGCGTTCGAACTCGGGGTGCCGGTGGGGGTCGGACGGTCGATGCAGGTACCGATGCCGCTAGCCAATCTCGAGGCGATGATCGAAGGCCTGGACCGAATCGTTTGGGAGGAGCGGATCCGGACCTCGTGCGTCGTTCGGGAACCGGTCGGCGTGATCGCGGCGATCACGCCGTGGAATTTCCCGCTCCACCAGATCGTCGCCAAGGTCGGGGGGGCAATCGGCGCCGGCTGCACCACCGTGCTCAAGCCGAGCGAAATGGCGCCTGGGGTGGCGCGGCTGTTCATCGAGGCCATCGCCGAGACCGACCTCCCGCCCGGCGTGGTCAACATGGTGTGGGGCGACGCTCGGGTGGGCGAGCAACTAGTCTCCCATCCCGCCATCGACCTGATCACCTTCACCGGCTCGAACGAAGTAGGAAAGCGGATCCTGGCGGGTGCGGCCCCGGCCTTGAAACGTACGGTGATGGAGTTGGGCGGTAAGTCCGCGGCCCTGGTGCTCGACGATGCCGATTTCGAGGCCACGATCCCGGCCGTGCTTCGGCGCTGCCTGGTGAACTCGGGCCAGACCTGCGTCGCCCAATCGCGCCTGCTGGTGCCGCGGAGTAGGCAGGCCGAAACGCTGGAACGGATCGTCGCCGGCCTGGTCGATTGGCCGCTCGGCGCCCCAGAGGACGCCAACACCAGGCTCGGTCCCGTGGCAACGGCCCGGCAATTCAGCCGAGTCAACCAGCACATCGAGGCCGCCCTCTGCACCGGTGTCAGGCTGGTAGCCGGTGGAGCGGGCCGGGCGCCGGGCTTCGAACGGGGCTGGTTCGTCGCCCCCACCATATTTGCCGACGTGACCCCGGCCATCCCGCTCGCCCAGGAGGAAGTGTTCGGCCCGGTCTTGGCGGTGATGCCATATGAGGACGACGAAGACGGGATCGCCATCGCCAACTCGACACCCTTCGGCCTCTCGGGCGGTGTCTGGGCCGCCGACCCCGCGCGGGCCACGACCGTGGCGCGCCGGATCCGGGCCGGCCAAGTGATCGTGAACGGCGCCGCGTCCAATCCGGCCGCGCCGTTCGGCGGCGTCGGGGCCTCGGGCTTCGGCCGCGAGAACGGCCGGTTCAGTATCGAGGCCTTCCTCGAGCTCAAGTCGATTCACGGCGGCATCGAGTGACCACCGGCAGCAATTGGCGGGGCGTGCTCGCGTCCACCGTCGGCAACGTGCTCGAATGGTACGACTTCGTCCTCTTCGGCTTCCTCTCGATCATCATCGCCAAACAGTACTTCCCGAGCGACAGCCCCTACGCGGCGATGCTGCTCACCACCGCCACCTTCGGCGCGGGCTTTGTCGTCCGGCCGCTCGGCGGCGTGCTCCTCGGCATCTACGCCGACCGGCACGGCCGGAGGGCGGGCCTGAGTCTGGTCATTCTGATGATGACCGTGGCCGCCGCGATCATCGCGCTCACGCCGAGTTATCGCCAGATTGGCATCGCGGCCCCGATCCTGGTGCTGGTGGCCCGGCTCCTCCAGGGCATTTCCGCCGGAGGCGAGTTCGGCGCCGCCACGTCGATGCTGGTCGAGTATGCGCCCAAGGGCCGGAGCACGTTCTACGGCAGTTGGCAGATGTTTGCCCAGGCCGCGGGAGCGCTCCTGGCCATCGCGATGGGAGCGATGCTCTCGAACGTCTTCACGCCCGAAGCCCGAGATGCCTGGGCATGGCGGATCCCGTTCCTGTTCGGGCTTTTGATCGGGCCGGTCGGGTTCTACATCCGGCGCCGGATGCCCGAAACCGAAGCGTTCGAAAAACTCGGCCGGCCGCCCAAGGTGCCCCTCCGCCGGGTCTTGGCCGAATACCCGCGCGAGTTGTTCATCGCCACCAGTTTGAGTTCGGCGATCAACGTGATGGCCTACGTCATCATTACCTACCTCCCGGTCTTCGCGGTCCAGAGCCTGGGGCTGCCGCTCGGCCTCCCGTTCACCGTGTTGCTCGCCTCGGTGCTGTTGCGGCTTGCCTTGGTGCCGCTGTTCGGCCTCCTCGGCGACCGGATCGGGCAGCGAAAGGTGATGGGATGGGCCCTGCTCGGGTTCCTGCTCTCGGTCTATCCGGGCTACTGGTGGATCACCCAGGCACCGTCGATGACCTCGGTCATGACCGTCGAGCTGGTCTTCGCGGTCCTGATGGCCGCCACCAGTAGCCCGATGCCGACCGCCTCAGCGGATCTCTTCCCAACCGAGGTCCGGGCGACCGGGCTCGCGATCTCGTACAACATCGGCGCCTCGGTGTTCGGCGGGTTTTCGCCATTTATCTTGACCTGGCTCCTGCACGTCACTGGAGACAAGTTGATGCCGGCCCACTACTCGGTGGTGTTCTTTGCGTTAGGCCTGATCGGCGTGTTGATGCTGCAGTCGAAACCCGAACCGTCCCAGGTGCCCAGGCCATGACCCGCGCCGACCTCGAAGTCGTGTTCCGCGCCATCGACGCATCCGACTGGGACGCAATGGCGCGTTACCTTCACCCCGATATCGTCTACGACCGGCCAGGCTACGGCCTGCTCGAGGGGCGGGAGGCGGTACTCCACTTCTATCGCGTGATCCGGACGATGCGGGGACAACACCAATTCGAGGGCTTCGCGATCGACCGCGACAGCGATACCGGTGCCTGTTGGGGACGGTTCGTCGGCCGCCGGCCGGACGGCACTCCCATAGACGTTCAGTTTGCGGACTGTTACCGGTTCAAGGATGGACTGCTTTGGCGGCGGAAGTCGCATTTCTATGTCCCGCTCGTCTGATCCGGCGCGGACAATCGACGCATAGAGTTCTTCGGAGACTCGGAGTCAGGCAAACCTGGCACCGAACCCGTATGTTGCTTACAGCCACTGTCTAACTGGAGCACGGAGAATTACATGTCGACACTACCGGTGGGTGTATTCGTGGCAGCCTTAGCGCTAGGGTCCACCGTTGCCGCGCAGGTCCCCGCCCGGCCCCGCCCAGGGCAGCCGGTCATCCTCGTCACCGGCGCGACCAGCGGCCTCGGGCGCGAGGTGGCCCTCCGGCTCGCCGGCGGCGGCGCCCACGTCATCGTCCACGGACGTGACTCGGCCCGAGGAGCGGAAGTGGTGCAGGCGATCGCCCAGGCCGGCAAGGGCAGTGCCCGGTTCTATGCCGCGGACTTCGCCTCGCCCGCTGAGATCCGACAGTTCGCTGAGCGGATTCTCCGCGACTATAGCCGGCTCGACGTGCTCGTCAACAACGCCGGCATCGGCACCGTACCGGCCGACCGCCAGCTGACCGAGGATGGCTCCGAGATCCGGTTCCAGGTGAACTACCTCTCGGGTTTCCTCCTGACTCGCCTGCTGCTGCCCCGCCTGCTGGCCACCACGCCCTCGCGCATCGTCAACGTCTCCTCGCTCTCGGCCAGCCCGATCGACTTCGACGACGTGATGATCGCCAAGAACTTCAGCCCGATGCGGGCCTACGGACAGAGCAAGTTGTCGCAGGTGATGTTCAGCTTCGATCTGGCCCAGGAATTCGAAGGCAAGGGCGTGACGGTCAACGCGCTTCATCCGGCCACCCTGATGCCGACCGGCATGGTGGCCAAGGCGGGCTACCAGCCCCAATCCACGGTGGACGAAGGCGCCAAGGCCGTGCTGCAATTGGTGCTCGCGCCGAGCCTGGGCACCGGGCAGTTCTTCGTTGGGTTGGTACCCGCCCGGGCGCACCAACAGGCGTATGACGCCGAGGCACGCGCCAAGCTGAAACGCGTAAGCGAGGAACTCACTGGCCTCGGGAAACACTGAGCCATGAAGGACGTCTCGATGGCGACAGCGACAGTGCCGAAACCGGTCTGGCGAGTAGTCCCCCTGCTTATGGCCATTGTGTTCCTCGGCCATTTCAACCGGATTGCCATCACGGTCGTTGGAAGCGAGCGGCTGATCCCGCAGTACGGGATCTCCCCGACGACGATGGGGCTCGTGTATTCCGCCTTTCTCTTCATGTACATCATCGGCATGGTACCCGCCGGCATCATGGCCGATCGAGTGGGGCCCTGGTTCGTGCTGGTGGTGGCGATGTTCGGGTTGGCCGCCGGCAGCCTGGCCACGGGAGTGGTCGGAGCAACGATCGCGGGAACCCAGATCATTGCCATTCTCCTCGCGGTCCGCGGGATCATGGGCTTCCTCTCCGCCCCGCTCCACCCCTCGACTTCCCGCACGGTCGGCAACTGGTTCCCCCTGGAGCGGCGGACCGGCGCCAACGGGCTGATCCTCTCGGCGGCAATGGTCGGCACCGCGCTCACCTACTACCTCTTTGGGATGTTGATCGATCGGATCCCCTGGTCGACGGCGTTCTTCGGGCTGAGCGCCGTGACGGCACTGGTGGGGGCGATCTGGCTTTGGTTAGGCGGCGATACCCCGACCACCAAGCGGGCCCCGACCGTGGCGGCGGGAGGCGGCGGTCGAAGCTGGGTGCACCTGCTCCGGAATCGCAACCTGATGTTGGTGACCGTCGCCTACTTCGCGGTCGACTACTTCGAGTATCTGTTCTTCTACTGGATGCAGTATTACTTCGGCACGGTTCGCGAGCTCGGCAACGAAACCAGCCGCCTCTACTCCGCGATTGTCACCCTGGCGATGGGGGCGGGCGTGTTGTCGGGCGGCTGGATCGCCGATCAGCTGGTTCGCCGCTGGGGACGCGATCGCGGGCGCCGGGCCGTCCCGGTGGTGGGGATGTTTCTGGGGGCGCTGTGTCTGGTTCTCGGCATGCAGGCGGCGGCTCCGGTGGCGGTCTTGTTGTGGCTCTCCCTTGGCGCCTTTGCCGTCACCGCCGCCGAGGCTCCGTGCTGGGCAACCGCCATCGAGTTGGGGGGCGAACACGGGACGACCGCCGGCGGGATCATGAACACCGGTGGCAACATCGGTGGCTTCTTGGCGCCAATCGTGACGCCGTGGGTGGGAGCGCAGTTGGGATGGAACTGGGCGGTGGGCGTCGGCGCGATCGTGAGCCTCGCCGGCGGATTACTTTGGTTTGGGGTCAAGCAGCCGGACATTCCAACGAAACGGTAACCACCACGATGCCTCCCTTCCTCGCCGAACTCATCGGCACCATGATCTTGGTCCTCCTCGGTAACGGCGTCGTTGCCAACGTCGTGCTCCAGAAAACCAAGGGCCAGAACAGCGGCTGGCTCGTCATCGCGGCCGGCTGGGGCATGGCCGTGACGATCGCCGTCTATCTCGTAAACCCGATCAGCGGCGCCCATCTGAATCCCGCCGTAACTATCGGACTCGCCACCATCGGGCGGTTCCCGTGGGCGGAGGTGCCCGGTTACGTGGCCGCGCAGACCATCGGCGGGTTTCTCGGCGCCACCATCGTCTGGCTCGCGTATCTGCCGCACTGGGAGGCAACGGACAGCGCGGCAGACAAGCTCGCCGTGTTCTGCACCGGCCCCGCGATCCGGCGGACGGTTCCGAACCTCGTCGCCGAAATCATCGCCACCTTCATGCTCATGCTCGGCCTGCTGGCCATCCTGCGGCCCGAAAACCTCGTCCCCAACACCGGCTTCGAGAAGGGTTTCGCCCCGTTCCTGGTCGGCTTGCTGGTGGCGGCCATCGGCGTGTCGCTCGGCGGCCCCACCGGCTACGCGATCAACCCGGCGCGCGACCTCGGACCCCGGCTCGCCCATGCGTTCCTCCCGATCGCCGGCAAGGGTGCCAGCGACTGGAGCTACGCCTGGATTCCCGTGGTCGGCCCGATCATCGGCGCCGTGCTCGGTGCCGTGTTCTTCAAGCTCCATTGGTAGAAACCCAAGGCGCTCTCGATGAAATACATCCTCGCACTCGACCAGGGCACCACCAGTTCGCGCGCCATCGTGTTCGATCATCAGGGCGCGATCGTGGCGGACGCCCAGCAGGAGTTCCGCCAGATCTTTCCGAAGCCCGGCTGGGTCGAGCACGACGCGACCGAGATTTGGGCCACCCAGGCCGGCGTCGCCGCGGGAGCCCTGGCCAAGGCCGGCCTCGCGGCGACCGACATCGCCGCCATCGGCATCACCAATCAGCGCGAAACGACCGTCGTGTGGGACCGGAAGACCGGGCGGCCGATCGGCAACGCGATCGTATGGCAGGATCGCCGGACCGCCGGGGCGTGTGACCGCCTGAAGAAGGCCGGCAAGGCCGCGATGATCCGGCGGAAGACCGGCCTCGTGGTGGACGCGTATTTCTCCGCGACCAAGATTCACTGGATCCTGAACAACGTCCCGGGAGCCAAGGCGCGGGCCCGCGCCGGCGAGCTCGCCTTCGGCACGGTCGACTCCTGGCTCGTGTGGAACCTCACCAGCGGCCGCACCCACGTCACCGACGTAAGCAACGCGTCCCGCACCATGCTGTTCAATCTCAAGACCTGCGATTGGGACGATGAGCTCCTGACACTCTTCGGCGTGCCCCGCTCGATGCTCCCGGAGATCCGGGCGTCGAGCGAGGTGTACGGTGACACCACGCTTTGGGGGGGCGCGATTCCCATCGCCGGGATCGCGGGCGACCAGCAGGCGGCGTTGTTCGGCCAGGTGTGCCGTCAACCCGGGATGGTCAAGAACACCTACGGCACCGGCTGCTTCATGCTGATGAACACCGGCACGACGCCGATCGTCTCGAGGAA
>JAYTTT010000373.1:0-4973 GCA_043744895.1 Gemmatimonadota bacterium
TGCCGCAGCTTAACGAATTCCGGGGGCCTCTCCGGCTCACCCTCGGCGATGTCGATGAAATCAATCGGGTCTTCTCCGATGCCTTCACCGAGCGGTACCATCGGGACGGGATGACCGGGGTTCGGGTTCCACCGCTCAGTCCGGCCATCTGGCGGTTCGCCATTGCGGCCGCCGGCGACGGCGCGCTCCATTGGCGTGATGCCCAGGGTCACCTGGCGGCCTTCAATGTGGTGCACACCCTCGGTCTCGAAGGGTGGATGGGCCCGCTCGCGGTGCGGCCCGACTGCCAGGGCCGCGGGCTCGGACGGCGAGTCGTCCGGGCCGGGGTCGATCTCCTCAAGGCCCACGGGTGCCGGGTCATCGGGTTGGAGACGATGCCGCGAACGGTGGACAACATCGGCTTCTACAGCGGGCTCGGTTTCCGGCCCGGGCATCTGACGGTGTCGGTGACGCGGGACCCCAACGGCACCGATGGCGTGCCGGCCGACCTGGCCTCGCGACTCGGGCCGCCCGGCGTCTGGATCGAGGGACTGAGTGGGCTGGTGGCCGGGGTCATGCCGGGGCTCGATTTCAGCCGGGAAGTGGTCCTCACGCTGGAGCAGTCGTTGGGCGATGTCACGGTCGTCCGCGAAGGGGGCCGGTGGCTGGGGGCGGCACTGTGGCACTCCGCACCGCTCGCTCAGAGCCGGCCCGCCGACGAACTTCGGATCCTCAAGCTGGTGGCCGCCGACCGGGCTTCGTTCCGGTCGGTGGTCCGCGGCGTCATCGCCGAAGCGACGGCCCGCCGGTTCGGCCGGGTTGCGATCCGGTGCCAGACCGGATTTCGCGACGCCTACGGCGATCTGATGGAGATGGGTTTCCGGGTCCACTGGACCGACTTACGGATGGTGCTGGCCGATCATCCGGAGGTGGTGCCCCGGGCCGGGGTGGTGTTTTCGAACTGGGAGATCTAGATCGAGGTACCGGCCGGCCTGAGTGCCCACCACCGAATCAGGAGCACGACGCCGGCGGCGAGCAGGATATGAATCAGGCCGAGTCCGACCGGAAGCAAGAAGGTCCCAAAGAGCCACAGGGCGAGTGCAATGATTGCGCCAACGAGATTGATCATGGGGTCGGCTCTTGGGACGCGTTGACGGTCTCGGCTTCTCTTCCTATTATAGTACTGTCGGGTGGTATCTGGGAACCAGTTTTTGAGCCAACAGGTCCGAGGCTGGGCCCACATACTGTAGCTGATGCCATGCCCCTTCGGGGGAAGGCAGATGTTCGCGGTGAGGGCGCCGAACATTCCACTTCGGGCTTCAATAAACCTCTCGGGTATCATCCGATTCTGGGGCGCCGACCGACGGTAGTCGGGTCGGCGCCTCGATTTTTTTTGTCCTGATTGGAGAAACCCGGAGGAACTATGTCGAATACCGAGGCGAGTAGTATCCGCCCCCACGTCAGGGCAATCATTGAGTCGATGGGCGAGGATCCTGATCGCCCGGGGCTCCAGCGGACGCCAGAACGGGTTGAAAAGGCCTACCGCTGGATGACCCGTGGCTATGAGATGTCGGTCGCGGATGTCGTCGCCGGCGGCGTCTTCGAGGAGTCGCACGAGAACATGATCCTGGTCCGCGACATCGAACTCTACTCGATGTGCGAGCACCACTTGCTGCCGTTCTTCGGGCGCGCCCACGTGGCCTACCTTCCCAAGGGACGGATCATCGGGCTGTCGAAGCTGCCCCGGATCGTCGAGATCTTTGCCCGCCGGCTCCAGGTTCAGGAACGGCTGACCGATCAGGTCGCCGACGCGGTAATGGAGGTCCTGGAGCCGTCCGGCGTCGGGGTCGTCATTGAGGCCTCTCACCTCTGCATGATGATGCGAGGGGTCGAGAAGCAGAACTCGACCACCGTCACCAGCGCGTTGCGGGGCGTCTTCAAGGACGACGCCCGAACCCGGGAGGAGTTTCTCCGCTTGGTCCACGGTCCGCGGATCGGCCGGATGTAGAGGTGGGGGCGCTCGCGGGGCAGTTGGCCGCCGTGACCGGCGGGTCGGCGCACGTCGACGTGGGCTGGGTTCAACTCGGCCCGGCCTAACCGTGTTTATCGAGCTGACCGACCACCTTCGGTGTATCGCCGACCATGCCGAGCAGTTCGTCGTCCTCCTGCCCGACCGGATGGCGGGACGCCGGGTCATGGCCGGAACCGTCGGCTGTCCGGTGTGCGGCACCGTCGTGCCGGTGGTCGAGGGGACGATGGATTTCGGCGGTCCGCCGGCCCCAGCCCCGGGGCCGACCAGCCTCTCGGCCGAGGCGATCGTGACCTTGCTCGGGCTCGAGGGGCCGGGCGGGTTCATCGCCCTGATCGGTGGGGCCGGCGGGGTGGCGGAGGAGGTGGCGGCGCTGATGCCGGGGGCCCGGCTCGTGTTGGTGAATCCACCCACCGGGGTGGTTGGGTCGGAGACCGCCAGCGTGATTCGCGCCGGGCGTTTGCCGGTCAAGGCCTCCAGCATGCGCGGGGTCGTGGTCTCAGCGGATCACGGAATTGACCCGGTCTGGGTGGCGGCGGCGACCCAGGCCGTTTTGCCCGGGAATCGGGTCGTAGTCGAAAGCGACCACGAGCCGGACGCCGGGCTTGAGGTCCTGGCCCGGACCGGTCAGCTCTGGGTTGCCCGGAAGCGGGTGACGACGGTTCGACGTTAGGCGGCCGGAAGCCGGAGGGCCTGGCCCGGTTTGAGCCGGTACCATATCGGCAGCGCATTGAGCCGGCGGAGCCGTGCTTCGCTGACCCCGTGCCGGGTGGCCAGATCGCTAATCGTGTCCCCCCGTTTGACCCGGACGATCGCGCCGAGCCGATCCATCTTCTGAGCGAACCCGCCCCCCACCCGCACCGCCGGCAATTCGGCCGGCCGTTCGCTGAGGTCGACGCTGACGAGAGGGGCCGCGAGCCCTGGAACCGAAAACCCGAATCGCCCCGGGTCCCGCCCGATGGCGGCCGCCGCCAGCAGTTGGGGGACGTAATCGCGGGTCTCCTTGGGGAGCAGTTTGCGGTCGGCCAGGGCAAAGAAATTGGGAGTGGCTCCCGAGAGCTTCTCGAGCCCGCGGCTGACCCGTCCGGCGCCGCCGTTGTACGCCGCCGCGGCCAGCAACGGAGAGCCAAAGGTTCGAGTCAGGTCGCCGAGGTGACGAATCGCGGCGTCGGTGGAGCGGGTGGGGTCGCGCCGCTCGTCAACCAAGGGATCGACCCGAAGGCCCAACTCCCGCGCCGTCTCGGGCATGAACTGCCACATGCCCACGGCGCCCGCCCGGCTCACCGCGGAATTGGAAAACCCGCTTTCGATGATCGGGAGGTAGGCGAACTCCGGCGGCAGTCCCGCCCGGGTCAGCTTTGATTCGATGGCGGGCCGATATTGCGATCCTCGGGCCAGCCATTCGGCCATCCGGGCCCGAGCCGGCCCGGTGAAGTAGGTCAGGTATCGGCCAACCTCGGGGAGGCCCTCGAAACCGGCAAACGCGCTCTGCGCGGTCGAGTCCTGGGCTTGCAGAGGGGTGGCGGAACTCGCGGCCAAGAGAAGGAGGCCGATCCAGCAAGGCTTGGGCATGGCGATCTGAATGGCAGATCGCGGGCCGCCCCGGGCCGGTATGGTAAGGCCTTGCCAACAAGTGGCTTACGGGTCGGTCGACCAGTTAGCTCCGAGGCCAAGACCGGACGGCCCTTCCGCGGCGAGGCGAACTTCCTGCCGCCCTAGGCTTCGCTCGGGCCCTCGGCGTCGGCGGCCAAGTAGACCGCCTCGATCGCCTCGCGATAGTGGGCCTCAACCACCCGGCGCCGGACCGACAGCTTCGGGGTCAACTCGCCGCTCTCGATCGAGAACTCCCGCGCCACGATCAGGAATCGTTTCGGCACCTCGAACCGGGCCAGGTCGCGGAGGTGCTTCATCGCTTCCGCCTCGAGGTGGCGGACCACCCGATCCAGCCGGATCAACTCGGCTCGGCTGCTCCAGGCCAAGGCCTCGCCGGTGGCCCAGGGCTCGAGGGCGCCGAAGTTCGGGGCCAGCAGGGCGATCGGGAATTTTCGCCGGTCGCCTAACAAGACGGCATTGGCGATGAACGGGTTCTGCCGGAGCATGCCCTCAATCGGCTGGGGCGCGATTTTCTTTCCGCCGGCCGTCGCGATCAGGTCCTTCTTCCGGTCGGTGATCTTGAGGTAACCGTCGGCGTCGATCTCGCCGATGTCGCCGGTGTGGAACCATCCGTCGGGATCGATGGCCTCGGCGGTCTCGGCCGGCTTGCCGAAGTAGCCCTTCATCACGTGGGGACCCCGGGTCAGGATCTCGCCATCGGAGGCAATCTTCAGCTCGACACCGGGTATGGCCTGGCCGACGGTGCCGAACCGGATCCGCTCAAGGGTGTTGACGGTAATGACGGGTGAGGTTTCCGTGAGCCCGTAGCCCTCGAGAATCGGGAGGCCCGCGGCGTAGAAGAACCGGGCAATCTCGGGCGAAAGGGGGGCGCCGCCCGATAAAAAGAATTTGAGGCGCCCGCCGACCCGGGCCCTGATTTTCCGAAACACCAGTCGGTCGGCCACCGACCACTGGAACCGGAGCCACCAGGGAATCGGCTGGTTCGCGAGCCGCAAGTCGGCGGCCCGCTCGGCCACCCGCTTGGCCCAGAAGAAAATCAAACGGCCGAGGGCCGAACGACGGACCGCCGATTCGAGAGCCCGGGCGTAGATCTTCTCGTACAATCGCGGCACCGCGGCGACGACCGTGGGCCGGAGTTCCGCCATGTTTGCCGGAACCGTCTCGATGCTCTCGGCGTAGTTGATCGTCACGCCAGCGCGGAACATGCTGTAGTGCCCGGTCATCCGTTCGAAAATGTGGGAAAGCGGAAGCAGCGACAGGCACTCGTCGGTCTCGGACACCGGCAGGACCGAGCTCCCGGCCTCGACGTTCGACGCGATGTTACCGTGGGTCAGCATGACCCCCTTCGGAT
>JAYTTT010000374.1:0-4960 GCA_043744895.1 Gemmatimonadota bacterium
GGGCGGGAAAGTTGATCGGTTGGCCGCCGCCCTGAAATCGGGTGAGCCTTTCTATGCTCACGGACCCTACACCGCAGGGCAAATGCGCCGGCTACGGGAAATTCGGGGGGTATACTTGGCCCCGATCTACCGGCGCGAGTATCCCTCCGGTCCCTTGGCCCGGCCGCTGATCGGTTCGCTCACCCCAGACAGCTCCTCGGGGGCAACCGGCCTCGAGCGTTTTCTCGATTCGCTCCTCAGGGGCTCTCCCGGCGAAACCGTGTTGCTTAAGGACGCTCGCGGCCGAACCTACGAGTCTCCGGAGCGGGTGATCCGGATGCCGACTCGGGGTCACGACGTGGTCCTCACCATCGACAAGGAGTTGCAGGAAATCGCCGAAGGTGGTTTGGCCGCCGCGTTCGACACGTTCGATCCGAAGCGGGGCGACGTCATCTTCCTCGACCCGCGAACGGGGGAGATCCTGGCCGCCGCGTCGCGGGAGGTGGGGCCCGGCGGCGAACAACTGGCGAGCGCCTCGTACTTTACGAGTGCATTCGAGCCGGGGTCCACCGCCAAGCCCCTCACGGCCGCTGCCTTGCTCGCTCTCGACCGAGTGGGCGACGCCGAGACGGTCTCGCCGGAAAACGGACGCTGGGCCATGGCTGGACGGAGCAAACCAATCGTCGATGATCATCCCCAGACAGTGCCCGTCACGCTCGCCAGGGCCATTCAGGTTTCCAGCAATGTGGCGATGGCCAAATTCTCGACCCTCCTCAAGCCAACGGAGCATTTCGACGCGCTTCGCAGATTCGGACTCGGCTCCCCCACCGGAGTCGAATTCCCGTTCGAAGAGCCGGGAATCTTGCCGGAGGCGCATACGTGGCGGCCAGGTGGTACCGGCCCGAGCGCCGCGATGGGATACGCTGTCATGGTGACACCGGTGCAACTGGCGGCGGCCTATGCGGCGCTTGCCAACGATGGCCGGCTCCTGGCCCCCTCGATTATCAAAGAAATTCGCCGTCCCGACGGCGAGGTCATCTATCGTCACCAACCGACCCTCATTCGCCAGGCGGTATCGGCCGACGTCGCGGCAAAGCTCCGCCGGTTCCTGGCACTGTCCGCCGCCGATTCGGGCACCGGCGGCCGGGCCCAGGTCAAGGGGTCGGTTCTCGGCAAGACCGGCACGGCCAAGTTGGTCGAGAACCGGCGGTACACCAACAAGCATGCAGCGTCATTTGCCGGGATGTACCCGGCTCGCGATCCCCAGCTGGTGTTCGTGGTTCGGATTGAAGATCCGCAAGGCGCCTATTCCGGTGGGGCGGTGGCGGCGCCGGTGGTCGCGAGCATGCTCCGACAGGCCCTCGCGGCTCGCCGCACCACCCTCGATCGAGGGATGCTCGCCGAATCCCCCGCCGAGCGTCCTCGGTCGGTCGAGACCCGGCCGGATGACGCGGGGAAGCCCGGCCTGCAATGGGTTGCGCTGCCCCTGGTGCCGGTCCGGCCGATCCCGAGCCAGCTCGTCGCGATCCCTGACGTGGTCGGCCAGTCGATCCGATCGGCGGCCGCGACGCTCCACCGCCGCGGATTCCGGGTCCGCCTCGAAGGGGTTGGTACTGTCGTCCGGATGTCGCCGCGAGCTGGGGATTCGTTAGGCTTGGCGAAGGTCGTTACCCTCATCGCATCGCCGGAGCGCTGATCGTGACCAGGTCCACGTCCCGGCCCGATCCGGCCCAACTGCTCAGCGCCCTCCGCGCGGCAAGCCTGCTCGTCAGGGCCCCGGCCGCGATGCCCCCGATCACCGCCGTGGCGACCGACAGCCGCTCGGTCGCGCCGGGGTCGCTGTTCATCGCCGTCCGCGGGTCGCAGGCCGACGGGCATCGCTATCTCGCGAAGGCGGTCGCTTCCGGGGCCGTTGCGGTGGTGGTCGAGCAACCGTCCGACTTGGGCGTCCCCGAGATCGTGGTCACCGATGGGCGCCGGGCCGCGATCGCGTTGGCCCGTGCCTGGTACGGCGACCCCGGCCGCCGGCTGTCCCTGGTTGGCATCACCGGCACCAGCGGCAAGACGACCACCACGCTGTTGATACGCCACCTGTTCAACGGGCGGGGAACTGCCGGCAGCATCGGTACCCTTGGCGCCTTCGATGGGGCCGGGGGGTCGATTCCGTCGACGGCCGGCTCCCTCACGACGCCCGGGCCGGTTGACTTGCAGGCCACGCTCGCGGCATTGGTGCGCGCCGGCGCTGATCGGGTGGCGATGGAAACCTCGTCGCACAGCCTTGACCAGGGTCGGCTCGATGGGCTCGTCTTCGATGGGGCCGTGTTCACCAATCTGTCGCGCGAGCATCTAGATTATCACCGCACGATGGACGAGTACCGACTCGCCAAACTCGCGTTGTTCAACTACCTGGCGCCGACCGGGGTGGCGGCGGTCAACGGCGATGACCCGGCCTGGGCCGGTCTCGAGGGACGCGCCGGGGTGATCACGTTCGGGCTGGCGCCGGGTCGATCGGTCCGGGCCGAGGACGTCGAACTGGGCTCGGCGTCGAGCCGGTTCACCCTGGCCGGCCGGTTCGGAACCGCGGACATTGAACTGCCGCTGCCGGGAGAATTCAATATCTCCAATGCCCTAGGCGCCGCGACCGTGGCCCTCGGCATGGGAATGGACCTGGCTGCGGTGGCTGAGAGGCTGGCCCTGGCGCCTCAGGTGCCTGGCCGGATGGAACGGCTGGTTGAGCACCCCTGCGTCGTGCTCCGTGACTACGCCCATAAACCCGACGCGCTCGAACGGGTCCTCCACACGCTTCGGCCGATCACCACGGGGCGGCTGATCGTCCTGTTCGGATGTGGCGGCGATCGTGATACCGGCAAGCGACCGATCATGGGGCGGATCGCCGCCGAGCTCGCCGACCTGACCGTTGTGACCTCGGACAACCCCCGAACCGAGGATCCGGAACGGATCATCGACGATATTGTGGCAGGAATTCCTTCCGGAGCGGTGGTGCATCGGGATGCCGACCGTCGAGAGGCCATTCGGTGGGCGTTAGGCGAGTCTCGGCCCGGCGATATCGTCGTCCTGGCGGGGAAAGGGCATGAGACGTACCAGGTTGTGGGTCATGAGTATCTCCCCTTCGACGAGCGGAGCATCGTGGCCGACGCCCTGGCGGGACGGCCGTGATGCAGTGGACCGAAGCCGAGGTCAGGTCAGCCCTGAGCCTCGAGGGCGGTGACGCCGGGATGAGGTACGCCAGCGTGGTCACCGACACCCGTCAGGTCGTTCCGGGCGCGTTGTTCGTCGCGCTCGCCGGCGAGCGCTTCGATGGTCATGCGTTTCTGTCCGCGGCCAGGGAAGCGGGGGCGACCGGGGCCGTGGTCCGAAAGGGTACCGAGCTGGTCGAGGGCCTCCGCTACTACGAAGTCGACGACCCGCTCCGGGCCTACGGCTGGCTCGCGCGTCACCGGCGTCGCCGGCTTCGGGGTCCGGTCATCGCCGTCACGGGGACCAACGGGAAGACGTCGACCAAGGAGATGTTGGCCGCGGTACTCGGGACTAGGTACCGGACCCACGCCACCCGGCTCAACCTGAACAACCTGGTCGGGGTGCCGCAGACGATTCTCGAATGCCCGGCGGACGGCGAGGCCCTGGTGGTCGAGGCGGGAGCCAATCTCCCAGGCGAGATTGCCCGGTACCGCGAGATCATCGAGCCCGACATCGCCGTCATCACGAATGTCGCGGCCGGCCACCTCGAAGGCTTCGGATCGATCGCGGGGGTACTGGCCGAGAAACTGGCCCTGGTCCTGGACGTGCCACTGGCGGTGGTCGGGGCGGACGAACCGGAACTGGCCGCCGGGGCCCGGCGAGTGGCCCGGCGAGTGGTGACGGCCGGGTTTGGGCGAGCCGATGTCCACCCGGAACACGTGTCCCTGGAGCCGACCGGCCGGCCCCTGGTTACGATCGGTGGCGTCAGTTTCACCGTCGCCCAACTGGGAATCCACCAGGCGAAGAACGCCATGCTCGCCTGGGCGGTCGGCCGGGAACTCGGCCTGCCGCCGTCGCAGGTGGCGCGGGCGCTCGAATCGTTTACTCTTCCCGCTGGGCGAGGCGAAGTCGTCCAGCATGGCCGTTTGACGATTCTCAACGACTCCTACAACGCAAATCCGGCTTCGTTCCGGGCTCTGATTGAGGTCGTTTCCGTGATGCGCACCGACCGGCGGTTGGTGTTCGTGGCGGGCACCATGCTGGAGCTCGGGCCCGAGGCGGCCGCGATGCACGGCGACATCGCCGACGCGTTGGCCCGGCTCGACCCGGACGTGCTGGCCGCGGTTGGCGCATTCGGTCCGGCCCTCGAGGGTCACCGGGCCCGGTTCGGCGCCCGCTTGTTGGTGGCCGACGACGCGGTGACGATGGCGCCGCTGGTGGCCGCCCGCCTCAAGGGCGACGAACTGGTGGTGCTCAAGGGGTCGCGCGGCGTCGGGCTGGAACGGATCATCCCTGAACTGGTGGGTCGCACCGCGAACTAGAGTCGAATCGATGCTCTATCACTTGTTGGCCCCGTTGGGCCGCGACCACATCTTCTTCAATCTCTTCAACTACATCAGCTTTCGGGCTGCCGGCGCTGTCGTGACCGCCCTCCTGATGGCGTTCTCCGTCGGACCCCTGATCATTCGCCAACTGACCGAACACAAGGTCGGCCAAGTGGTGAGAACCGGCCTGCTGGTCTCGCACGAGGTGAAACGGGGCACTCCGACGATGGGGGGGCTGATCATCCTGCTGGCGACCGTCGTCCCGACGTTGCTGTGGGCCCCGCTCGACAATCGCTTCGTCCTGGTCGCCATCTTCGCCACACTCTGGACGGGGGCGATCGGATTCGTCGATGACTACCTCAAAGTGGTGCAGGGTAAGCCCAGGGGACTGGTGGCCCGCTGGAAGCTCGCGGGTCAACGCACCTTCGGAATTGCGCTCGGCCTGTATCTGTGGCTGC
>JAYTTT010000375.1:0-4940 GCA_043744895.1 Gemmatimonadota bacterium
GGCGGCCGTAACCGGGTCGTCAGGTGGGGCCTTGCTGATGGCGGGCGCCGGAGTCGAATTGCCGGCCGGCCAGACCGGAAGCTGGTGGAGCGAAGTGGGTGTAGCCGGGGGTTTTCGGGTAGCGGTGGGGTATCAGTTTCGGCGCTCGGCACTCGGCACTAGAGTGCCGAGTGCCGAGTGCCTAAATCGATACCACTTCGGGTTTGCGCGCGACCGGGCGGCAGAACCGTTCGCCGAGGACTCGCACTTGGGCGAGTTGTTCCTCGTCGAGGTCGGGAAACCGCTCGACCAGGTACTGCAGGGTGTCGTCCAGCCATTCTTTTTGCTGATCCGGCTCGGCCTCGACCACCCCGCACCGCAGGATGTGGCTGAACAGTTCATCACGGGCTTGATCAAAGAGGGTTGGGGTTGACGCGCTCTTGTTGAAGGGCTTCTTCGGTTTGGCCATTGACCGTCCTTGCTGGTAGGGGCGGGCGGCTTATTCCCGCGCCTTTTTGGGTGGCAGACGCACAATTATACCCCTGGAAGGCGGTTTCAGCCAAGGGCCGGCTTCCGGAACGGCCGGGCAACCTGATTACATTTGCGGGCGGATCAACCCGGTCCCAAAGGCGGGGCGGATGGGCGAGCATGACGAGGTGTATGGCCGCGACCGACAGCGGCGGCTGACGGCGCTGCTTCGCGACTTGGCCGAGCGGATTCAGGACCTCGATGAACGGGGCGAATTGCTGGAATCGGCCCCGGAACTCCTCAAGCGGATGGGTGAGCTGCGCTCGGAGTTGTTCCACTATGAGGTCCGCTCCACCTACGACACCCCTGAAGTGGCCGACAGTCGCCGCATTGTCGACGAGGCCGAGCAACCACCGGAATCGCTTGATTCCGAACCAGAGGACGATGAGCCATGGCGTCGACCGCCAAACTGAAGAAAAATGCACCCCCGCCGGCGCCGAACCGGTCGTATTTGGTCATTGGGGCCCTCGGCCTGGTGGGGGCGGCGGTCCTGGCCTACCTGGTCATCAAGCCGAAGGACGTCAGTATCCCGGCCAACGTGACGATCATGGCGGCCGACACCGCCGGTTTCCGGGGCTACGTACTGGGCTCCCCGACCGCCAAGTACGAGATCACCGAGTACGCGGACTTCCAATGCCCCGCGTGCGGGCGGTTCGACATCCTAGACTTCGATGTGGTCAAGCGGCAACTGATCGACTCGGGTCTGGTCCGCTACCGCTTCCGTGATTTTCCGCTCCCGATGCATCCCCATTCCCGGGTCGCCGCCCACGCGGCGGCCTGCGCTAACGACCAGGGCAAGTTCTGGGAAATGAAAACGGAGATATTCAACAGCCAGGTCGAGTGGTCGCCGATGCGGTCGGCGGCTGGGTACTTTGGCGACCTGGCGGCTAAGATTGGGATCAACCGGGCCCAGTATGACGAGTGCATGCAATCGGCCAAATACGCCGGCCGGATCGAGGCGAGCCTCCAGGAGGGAACCAAACTCGGGGTCCCGTCCACGCCGACCTTCTTGATCGACGGGCGGCTCTATCCGGGCGCGCTGTCGTCGGACAGTCTCGCGGCGAAAGTCCGCCGTCTGGTGGCGACGCCCGCCTCATGACCAATCGGTTGGCCCTGGCCCTTTTGGGGTTGGCCGGGCTGTTCATTTCGCTGTATCTCTGGCTCTACAAGCTCGGGAAGATCGGCACGATCGCCTGTGGCACCGGCGGCTGTGAGACGGTTCAGCTCTCGGCCCAGAGCCGGTTCCTCGGCGTCGACGTGGCCTTGATCGGGGTTCTGGGGTATGCCATCCTCCTGGTCCTGAGCTTGCTGGCGCTCAACCCCCGTTTCGCGGGGGTGAGTTGGCCGCTTCGTTGGTTGCTGGTGCTCTCCGGCGGAGCCGTGCTCTTCACGCTCTACCTCAAATATCTCGAATTCTTCATCATCCATGCGGTCTGCCGGTGGTGTGTCGGTTCCGCGGTCGTCATCGTCGCGATGTTCGGTCTGTCGGCCCGGGAGGTGGCTCTCGGCACTCGGCACTCGGCGCTCGGCGCTCGGAAAAGGTAAGAATGGCCAAGCGTGTTTCGACGCGGGCGCCGGCGACCGGGAAGGCGCTGGTCGGGCTGACATTTTCGGCGTTGGGTGTCGTGTACGGGGACATTGGGACGTCGCCGCTGTACGCCCTGAAGGAGTGTTTTTCCGCGGCGCACGGGCTCGCCCGAACGCCGGAGAACGTGATCGGGGTCCTGTCATTGATCCTCTGGTCGCTGATGTTCGTGGTCACGTACAAGTACGTCACCGTGATGCTCAAGGCCGACAACAAAGGCGAGGGCGGGATTCTGGCGCTACTCGCCTTGGTGCGAACCAACGGAGGGAGCCCGGTGCTCCGGCGGCGGCTGGTGCTGCTGGCGTTGTTCGGGGCGGCGTTGCTCTACGGTGACGGGGTCATTACGCCGCCGGTCTCCGTGCTGGGCGCTCTCGAGGGGATCGATGTCGCAACCCCAGCCCTGAAGCACTTCATCGTCCCGATCGCGGTCATCCTCCTGCTCGGGCTCTTTCTCCTTCAGCGTTTCGGAACCGATCGAGTCGGCAAGAGTTTTGCGCCCATCATGGTGGTGTGGTTCAGCGCCATCGCGCTGTTCGGGGTGATGGCCATCGTGAAGAACCCCATCGTTCTCAAGGCGATCAATCCGTGGTACGCGATCGACTTCTTCATTCGCGACGGCATGGTCGGTTTCTTGATTCTCGGATCGGTCGTCCTGGTGCTGACCGGCGGCGAAGCGTTGTACGCGGACATGGGCCACTTCGGGCCCCGGCCGATTCGGCTCGCCTGGCTGGGCATGGTGCTCCCGGCCTTGATGATCAATTACTTCGGACAGGGCGCCCTGCTGCTCGACCGTCCGGAAGCCGCCTCGAATCCGTTCTATGAATTAGTGCCCCGGTGGTTCCTGATCCCGATGATCGTGATTGCGACACTCGCCGCCATCACGGCGTCGCAGGCCCTGATCTCGGGCTGCTTTTCACTGACCCGGCAGGCGGTGCAACTCGGCTACTGTCCCCGGGTCACGATCATCCACACGTCGCACCACGAGAGGGGCCAGATCTATGTCCCGGAGGTCAATTGGGGATTGATGGTCATGTGTTTGCTCGTCGTCGTCGGGTTCAAGAGCTCGGCCAACCTGACTGCGGCCTACGGGATCGCGGTGACCGGTACCATGGCCATTACCACGGTGTTGTTTGCCCACGTCGCCCGATTCCGGTGGCGGTGGCCGGTGTGGCGGGTGGCGCTGATGACCGGAATGTTCCTGACCGTCGACCTCGCCTTCTTTTCCGCCAACATGGTGAAGTTCACCAGCGGAGGGTGGTTTCCCTTGGTGCTCGGGGCCGCCGTGTTCACCCTGATGACGACCTGGAAGGCCGGACGGGCCATCGTAACGGAAGCGACCCGGAGTCCGATGACGATCGAGGAGTTCGTCGAAAGCTTCTCGAAGACCGACACGTACCGGGTACCCGGTACGGGCGTGTTCATGAATTCGGATCCCGTCGGGGTCCCACCCATGATGCTTCATCATCTCAAACACAACGGGGTGCTGAAAGAGCGGGTCATCCTCCTCTCGATGCGAGTGGAAGAAGTTCCCAACGTGGATCCGGACTCGCGGGTCGAGTACACCGACTTAGGCCGGGGGTTCCATCGGGTGACGGCCCACTATGGCTTCATGGAATCGCCCGACGTGCCGGCCCTGCTCCCCCAGTTGGCGCGGTTCGGTTTGGTACTCAGTCCCATGCAAATCTCGTACTTCCTCGGGCGAGAAACGTTGCTGCCCTCGGGCCGCGGGAAGCTATCCCGGTGGCGGAAGCGACTGTTCATCATCATGACCCGGAACGCCCAGTCGGCCTCGAACTTCTTCAACCTGCCGCCGAACCGGGTCGTCGAGATGGGCGCGCAAATTCAGATCTAGGGGCTCGGCGCTCGGCGCTCGGCACTCGGCCGAGTGCCGAGCACCGAGTGCCGAGCGCCGAGCCGCATTTTGGCTACTTTCGGAGCGATGTTGACGGCGCAGTAGGGCTGGCTCGGGTTTCGGCGGAAATAGTCTTGGTGGTATTGGTCGGCGGGGTAGAAGGTGGTGGCGGGCTCGATGGTCGTTACGATCGGGTCGAGGAAGACTTGGGTTTCGGTGAGTTCCTTGATGACGGCGGTGGCGGTGGCTCGCTGGTCTTCCGAATGGGGGAAGATGGCGGAGCGGTATTGGGTGCCGCTGTCGGCGCCTTGGCGGTTCTTGGTGGTTGGATCGTGGAAGGCGAAGAAGACCTCGAGGATCCGGTGGTAGCTCACTTGGGTCGGGTCGAAGGTGATTTGAATCGCCTCGGCGTGACCGGTTCGGCCCGAGCAGACCTGCTCGTAGGTCGGGCTCTTGACGGTGCCGCCGATGTAGCCGGAAACGACGTGCTCGACGCCCGGCTGTTCTTGAAAGACGGCTTCCACGCACCAGAAGCATCCGCCCGCTACCGTAGCAATCTCCTTCATCCTTCCTCGCTCTCGTACTGATCCCTGAGTTTGGCCACCACGTTCGGATCGGCCAGCGTGGTGGTGTCGCCGAGGGCCCGGCCTTCGGCGACGTCTTTGAGCAACCGGCGCATGATCTTGCCGCTTCGGGTCTTGGGGACGTCGGCCACGAAGAAGATATCGTCGGGCTTGGCGATCGCCCCGATCTTCTTGCCGACGTGCTCCTTGAGGTCGTCTTTCAGCTGCGCCGTGGCGGCATAGCCTTCCTTGAGGATCACGAAGGCCGCCAGGGCTTGGCCTTTGAGTTCATGCGCCTTGCCCACGACCGCGGCCTCGGCCACCATCGGGTGATCCACCAACGCGCTCTCGACCTCCATGGTTCCAATCCGGTGGCCGGCCACGTTCAGGACATCGTCGACCCGGCCGAGGACCCACCAGTAGCCGTCTTCAT
>JAYTTT010000376.1:0-4929 GCA_043744895.1 Gemmatimonadota bacterium
CGGCCGGGTCCACAACGCAATGACCCCGCACCGCGCTTGGGCACTCTCCAGCTCCGGCGGCGTCTCGGAGGGGCCCGAGTACACCTCGATCCCTTCGATCTCCCCGACCGGGGTCAGCCAGAGTACCGCCGCGTCGGTCGGAATCCCATCCATGAAATAGGCCGGTGAACAGTTTCGCGATGCCCGCGCCATCCGAGCCACGCAGACTTGGGAACTCCGACACTCGATCCGAAGGCCCGGGATCATCCGCAGGGCGTCCGGCACGGTCGCGGCCCGGCGATCCTCGATATACTTTCGAGTGACGTAACGGCCTCGACCCTCCGACTTCCGCCGGATCCAATCGGCCGGCCCGTAGTTCGCTCGTTCCTCCACCGTCAGCTCCGGCAAATTCACCGCTTCGGCATCGGCCTCGAACTCAAGTTCCAGGGTCTCGGATTCTTTGAGGAGCAGCGGCGAACTCATCGTCGTGTAGCCGATGGCCGAGGCCTGAATCACGTACCGTCCTGGATCGAGATCAATGAACCGGAATTCGCCCCGGGCATCGCTGGTCACCGAGTAGGTCGTTCCCACCAGGCTGATCCGGGCTCCTTCGAGCGGCTTTTGGGCATGGATGTTCTTGATCACACCGCGAATCGCCGCCGAACGAGCCTGCAAAGCCCCCAATTGGGACCCATTGAGCCCAACCAGCAACAGTCCGGTCAGGAGGCTAGTTCTCGGGACGTTTGCCACGGCGGGTCCAAATAGCGATCGCGCCGCCACATCGGGCGACTTCGTTGTTGAGCTCCGGCGGTGTTTGCGCGGCGCCTCGATAGACCTCGACACCCTCGACATCGCTTGGTGGGGTGATGTCGAGAACCGCCAGGCTGGTTCGTTGATCGTCCACGAAGATGGCAGGAGGGCAACCATTTCGATCGTTGTTCAGCAGTACCTGACAAACCGAGCCGCGACAGTCGCTCCTGACCCCCGGAAGGAACCGGATCATATCGATCAGGCGAATCGGATTCCGTTTGACGATGTCATCCCGTGTGATGAACCGACCCATGCCGACCGCCATCCGCCGTTCAAAGGTCGTGACAACTCGCAGGGGCACCGGCTCGGGCTCGCCTTCAACGAAGATCGTCGGCAACAACTGACCCAGGGTATCAGCCCGAAACTCAATGTCCTTTCGCTCGCCGGCGGCAAGGCTGACCACGGCCGACAACGGAGCGAACCCGATCAGGCTCGCTTCGATCCGGTAGGCTCCCGGGTTCAGGCCTTCAAAAACAAACCGGCCCACCGAATCGGTCGCCAGCCGTTTCCGGACGTTGGTCAGGAAAATCCTCGCGCCCGGAACCGGCGTCCCCCCTTGTGACATGACCACCCGCCCGCTGATGGAGCCCTTGGAGGGCTGAGCGCTGGCTAGGGATGCACCGAAGGCTACCGCGACGACGGAAAGGCCAACGACGGCAGAGAATAGCAACCGGTCGAGCATGCCTCCCCCTTGTTGAAAAGGGGTAAGAGGCGCCGGGCGGATTCGAACCGCCGCATGGAGGTTTTGCAGACCTCTGCCTTACCAACTTGGCTACGGCGCCAGGATCGAGGAAACTGGCACCGTCCAGAGTTGACCGCAAGTGAGCGAGAAACCGACGACTGGGCCCCCGATTCCCTACGAAACCACTCGCTCGATCGGTTTCGTTGGTTCCAACCTGAACCCTCTAGGGCTTGGAGACACGGACCGCGTCGACGAAGTAGCGGGTGTCGCCGAAGCAACTGGTGGGCACCCCGTAGTGTTCGCCGTAGTGGAGCACCACGGTCTTGCCAATGGCCTCGTTGATCTGGCGAGCCACCGCGTCATCCCGAACCGAGAACGGCCAAATCGTCGGCGCCGCGGCCCCCGGGGTGATGTTGAGTTCCCCTTCCCAGGTTTTACAGAGCCAACCCTTGTGGGAGAACTTATAGAGTTGGCCCGCTCGGTCGCCCTCGGAGTAGCTCCAAGTCAGCACCACAGCCGTGTACAGCGCGAAGAGCCCAATCGGGAGGAGGATGACGCCGATAAGGATCAATTTCCACCGCCGACGGCTCGGCGGAGGCGGTGGGGTTTCCGGCATGGCACTAGTGGGTTCAGTCATAGCTAGAAGCTACGAACGGATCGGTCAGCGGTCCAGCCGACCCGAGGTACTGAAAACGAACCCCTTCCCGAAGGCGAGACGCCAGGCACCCCGAGTCAGTCCCGTCCCGTTGATATACGCCAGGTCGAATCGGGCCGGGGCCAAATCACTTGCCACCGTCAGACCGAACCGAAGTCCCACCCCGACGGAATACCCGGTCCGCTGGGGAGTGCCCGAGTACCACGCCCCGCCATAGTCGGCGAATGCGGCGAGGCCGAGCCCAGCGGTGTTGAGAAAATCGTTGGTGACCGTGTAACGGTATTCAGCTCCGAGCAGAAACGCCCGGTCTCCGGTGAAGGCGTGCTGCTGAAACCCTCGGGGGCCGATCCCAAGTCCCAGGTCGAACTCGCCGGAAGGCATCGGGTTCTTCTGCCACCCCCGGGCAGCATGGAATACCGCCATTTGCCTCGGCTTCGGTTTGAGAACGACCATCGCCCCCAGATGCGCCGACCCCGAATCGACCCCACCCGTCTCAGCGATCCGCGCCAGCGCCGCCCCGGACAGGATGGCGAACCCGTTCCGCCAACCCAATCCGGTCCGGGCCGATACCCCGGGAACGAACCCATTGTCTCGGTACCCAAACGATCGAGGCGTCAGCCCGAGCCCGACCCGAACGACCGTACTCAGATCAACGTCTTCCTGCCGACCAAAGCCCTCGAAATCGCGACTCACCAAGAACCGGGCCGCCCGCCACTCCAGGTAACCCGTCACCGCCCCCGAAACCGAACGGCCCAAGGTGTCAACCCGGTCTTGCCGAGCGAAGTCGTCGCGGCGGACCTGGCCCTCGAAGCCGACCCGGATGTAGCCGTTGCTCGAAGTGCTCGTCGCCCACGCCGCGCCGACTTTCCCCATCCAAAACCGCCGCTGGAGCGTGTCGCGCGCCGGGCGGTTACCGTCGAAGAACTGGAAAATCCGCTCGCTCCGTTCTTCACCCGACACGAACCAGCTCGCCTTGGCCCCGAACGACCAGAACGGCAACCAGGTGACCCCGTACAACGCTCGGCCATCGGAGCGGGCGTCGTAGAAGGCACTGACCCCGATCCGGCCGTCGATCAGCCGATTGCGCTGGAACGAGGTCGTCACCGCGTCGCGGTCGGGAGTCTTCCGGTAGCGAACCCCGACTCGGGTGGCGGTGCCCAGCAGATTGAGCTCATTGAGCGCCACCCACCAGGTGTTGCTCGTAAGCGAACCGTCGACGCTCCCCTCGATCCGGGTTGTGAATGCGTCCTGGGTTGCGGCCCGTACCACGAGCCCGGAGTCGGTCCGAATCGAATCAATCTTGACCTGCCGGAAAATCCGCATCGACCGAAGGGTCCGCTCTGATTCAGCGGCCTTCGCCGAATCGTAGAGCTCACCCGGCCGGATCAACACCTCGCGACGCACCACCCCGGGACGGGTCGTGAAGTGAAGGCCGTTCAGGACCTTGGCAATAAAGCCCCCGGCCTGACCAGGGGGGTACACATCAGAGGTTTGGATCAACACCGCTTTGACGCGACCGGAACCGAGAGTGTCCGGGACGGCCTGAGCCGCCAGCCGGCCGGTTGGCGCGATGAGACCGACGGCCAGAAGCAGGGAACGCGTTGCCATGGGGAACTGCGAGAAAAAACCCGCGGTCAGGCGAGGCTCTCGAGCAGCCTCCACCATTCGATGGCGCTGAACTCTTGAAAGCGCCGCATCAACTCCGGTTCGGTTGGCTCGATAAAGATCCATCCCGTCGAACGCTGCCCCGACTCGGTCACGAAATGGACTCGGCCCTTTACCGGCCGGGTATCCAGCTGTGTTTCGAAGAAGACCCGCCACGTCGTCCCGCCGCGGGCCAAATCACCGAGATGCTGTGCTCCGGAAACTTGGGCAAGTTCGGAAGCCGAGGATGGGCTCATAAGTCCTTGGCGGAAGTAGGCCTAGGATGGTAGCGGGGCGCTCATCCTCGCACCAGTACCCCAGGCTGGAGGACCCCCCTACCTTTCGGCCGCCATGACTGCTCCCACCGCTTCCTGCGCCTCCTGTCGAGCTCCGATTGCCGGCCCCTTCTGCGGCCAGTGCGGCGCTCCTACCACTCCCCGCCGTTGTCGTTCGTGCGAGACCGATTTGTCGCTCGGGGCGCGGTTCTGTCACCGATGTGGCACTGGATCTGAGCCCGGCACTCGACCGAGGAAAGAGCGGAGCGTCGCCCTGGCACTCTCCCTCGGAGCCGTGGCCGCGGTAGCCACGGTGGCCTACCTGTTGGGTCGCGGAACGCTCTCGGCCCCGGCGGCCGTCTCGATGGGCAACGCCGGGAACGCCGGTCCCCAAGCGACGGTTCGGGCACCGGACATCAGCAGCATGTCGCCCCGCGAGCGGTTCGATCGGCTGTTCGGGCGGATCATGCGCGCCGCCCAAGCGGAGGCGGCCGACACCGTCATGATGTTCTCGCCGATGGCGCTCGACGCCTACCGCCAACTCGGGCCGGCCGATGTCGACGCCGACGCCCGCTACCACGCCGCGATGATTCACATGGTGGTGGGAGAATTCGCCGAAGCCAAGGCCAAGGCCGACACCATTCTGACCAACCAACCCAACCACCTGTTCGGACTCCTGATCCGGGGCGAAGTGGCCCTCCAGGAAAATGATAAGGTTGCCCTCTCGAAGAATTACCGGGCATTCCTGGCCGCGTACGATGCCGAAACCAAGGCCGGCCGGAAGGAATACCTCGAGCACCAGCCGGTGCTCACCGATTTCAAGAACCGCGCCCAAGCCGCCCAATAGCCAGTAGCCGAGCACCGAGTGCCGAGCGCCGAGTGCC
>JAYTTT010000377.1:0-4916 GCA_043744895.1 Gemmatimonadota bacterium
TCAGTTCTTCGAGATCGCGGCGGGGTTTGCTGGGAACATCCTGGTCGGCTTCGCCCGCATGGGGGGGCGTTCGGTCGGCATCGTTGCGAACCAGCCCGCCGTGCTGGCGGGCGTGCTCGACATCAATAGCTCGACCAAGGCGGCCCGGTTCGTCCGGTTCTGCGATGCCTTCAATATTCCGATCATTACGTTGGTCGATGTGCCGGGATTCCTCCCTGGGGTGGCGCAAGAACACGGCGGCATTATTCGGCACGGGGCCAAGCTGTTGTACGCCTATTGCGAGGCCACGGTGCCGAAGCTCACCGTCATCACCCGCAAAGCCTACGGCGGGGCCTACGACGTCATGAACTCAAAGCACATCCGGGCCGATCTGAATCTGGCCTGGCCCACGGCGGAGATCGCCGTCATGGGGCCGAAGGGCGCCGTCGAAATTCTCTTCAAAGAGGAGATCGCCAAGGCGCCCGATCCGACGGCCGAAACCCAGAAGAAGATTGCCGAGTACGCTCAAACGTTCGCCAACCCCTACAAGGCGGCGGCGCGCGGGTTCATCGATGACGTGATCGACCCCCGGGACACCCGGCCCCGGCTGATCGATGCCCTCCGCGTCCTCGGCACCAAACGCGACCGCAATCCGCCGAAGAAGCACGGCAACATCCCGCTGTGACCGCCAGCCGATGACGGTTACCCGGGTGCTGGTGGCCAACCGGGGCGAGATTGCCCTCCGGATCATTCGGGCCTGCCACGAAGAAGGGCTTGAGGCGGTAGCGGTGTATTCTGATGCCGATCGGTCGACCCCGTACGTCCGCGCCGCCGACGCGGCCGTGTCGATCGGACCCGCCCCGGCCGCCCAGAGCTACCTCCTGATCGATCGGATCATTGCCGCGGCCAAGGCCTCCGGGGCCGACGCCATTCATCCGGGGTATGGCTTTCTGTCCGAACGGGCCCCGTTTGCCCAGGCGGTGACCGACGCCGGCCTGGTGTTCGTCGGTCCGCCGGCCAGTGCCATCCGGGCCATGGGTGACAAGACAGAGGCCCGGCGCCGGATGGAGGCCGCGGGGGTGCCCGTGGTTCCCGGGGCGATGACGGCGCTCGCGGACCCGGTGGTCGCGGCCGGGCTGGCCCGGACGTTAGGCTACCCGGTCTTGGTCAAAGCCGCGGCCGGCGGGGGCGGGAAGGGCATGCGGGTCGTCCGAGCCGAGGCCGAATTGGCGGGCGCGCTCACCTCGGCGGCGTCGGAGGCGCTGAAAGCCTTTGGCGACGCCGCGGTCTATCTCGAAAAGTTCATCGAGCGGCCCCGCCACGTCGAAATCCAGGTGTTGGCCGACCACGAACGCACCATCCATCTCGGCGAGCGGGAGTGCTCGGTTCAGCGCCGCCATCAAAAGTTGCTGGAGGAGGCGCCGAGCGTGGCGGTCGATCCGGCCCTTCGCGAGCGGATGGGTGCGGCGGCTGTCGCGGCGGCGAAGGCGGTCGGCTACCGCAGTGCCGGAACCTGTGAATTCCTGCTGGCAGCCGATGGGTCGTTTTATTTCCTTGAGATGAATACCCGGATTCAAGTGGAGCATCCCGTCACCGAGTTGGTCTACGGGATCGACCTCGTTCGGCAGCAGCTCCGGATCGCCCGCGGGCTGTCCATGACGGTCGCGGCCGGTCCCTTGATGCCCCGGGGATGGTCCATGGAATGCCGGATTACCAGTGAGGACCCCTCCAACGGGTTCCTGCCGTCGACCGGGCGGATTGCCTATCTCCGGCCCCCGGCCGGTCCCGGAATTCGCTGGGACAGCGGCGTCGAGACCGGCGACGAGGTCACCCTCTACTACGACTCGATGTTGGCCAAACTGATCGTCCATGGCGCCGACCGCGAGGATGCCATCGTCCGAATGGAGCGGGCGCTCCGTGAATTAGTTGTCGTCGGCGTGGCCACCAACCAGTCGTTCCATCTCCGGCTCCTGGCCGATCCCGATTTCAGGGCCGGCCGAATCGACATTCAGTTTCTCGAACGTCGTCCGGATCTGGCGCTGCCGGTTCCGTCGGACGATACCATCCAGCGGCTCGCGGTCGCGGCGGCGTTGGCGGAGCACGAACGCCGCCAGCGTCAAAAGCCGGCGGTCGCGGTCGACCGTGCGGGTGCAAGCGCCTGGCTCGGCGCCGGCCGCCGCGACGGACTTCGTTAGGCAGTGGAAGAAGTCGTCCGAATCGAGCGGATCGCCGGCGGAGGCGACGGCGTCGGTCACCTCGCGGACGGCCGGGCCGTTTTCGTGCCGCGGGGAGCCGCCGGCGATCTAGCCTTGATCACCATCACCAAGCAGGCGGCCCGTTTCGCGAGGGCGCGGATCCAGCAGCTCCTTGAACCCGGCCCGGATCGGGTCGAACCGCCCTGCCGCCACTATCGGGACGACGAATGCGGCGGCTGCCAGCTTCAGCACCTGAGCGTGACCAGCCAACAGCAGGCTCGGCGCCGAATTGCGGGTGATGCGCTTCGCCGAATCGGCAAGCTGGCGATCGACGATCCGCCTCTCACCCCGGCCGCAGCCGAGTGGGGCTATCGCACCAAGATCACCCTGACCCGGGGATCAAGCGGCCGGCTCGGCTTCCACCGGGTCGACCGGCCCGACAGCGTCTTCCCCTTGGACCAATGCCCCGTGGCGGCTCCGGGCATCAACGACCTCTGGGTCCGGGTGCGCCAATCCCGATCCCTGTGGCCGGCGTCGCTGGCCCGGATCGTGTTGCGGCTCGACCGGACCGGCGCCGAACATGTCATCATCGAAACTGGGGAGGGCCCGATCTGGACCGCCGGCAAGTCCCTCCAGGCCGCCGTGCGCCGGGCCGCGTCGCTCACCGTGTGGTGGCGGCCGCACGAAGGGGCCGTTCGCGCGGTCGGCGGTTCGGTCACCGCCTATCCGGCCGCAGCCTTCGCCCAGATCAACCCCGCCATGGCCGATGCCGTCCGGACCGCGGCCATCGCCGCGTTAGGCGACGTCGCCGGCCAACGGATTTGGGACCTCTACGCCGGGATCGGCGAGACCTCGGCGTTGCTGGCTCAGCGAGGTGCCCTCGTCCAGAGCGTCGAATGGGATCGCCGGGCCGTCGAGGAAGCCGAACGGCGTCACCGCGAAGCCGGTCTCACAGTCGACCGCGTCGTCGGCACGGCTGAGAGCGCCGTCGCCTCCCTCGCCCAACCCGACCAAGTCATCACCAACCCCCCCCGCACCGGCATGGACCCCCGGGTCATTGCCGCGCTCAAGGCCAGGGCCCCCGCCCGCATCGTCTACATCTCGTGCGATCCCGCCACCCTCGCCCGGGATATCGCCGCCCTTTCCCGCGCGCCGAATGCCGAGTACCGAGTGCCGAGTGCCGAGCTCCACGACCTCTTCCCCCAGACCGCGCACGTCGAAGCCGTGGTGGTCCTGGAGCGAGTATGAAATACGTCGTCACCGTTGCCGGGCGAACCGTCGAGGTCGAGATCGATGGCGACCGCGTCCTCGTCGACGGAGCCTCCCGTCATGCCGAGGTTCGCTCGGTGTCCGGCACTCCGGTCGTGAACCTCCTCCTCGACGGTCAGTCGTGGATCATTCCCATGGAATCGACCGGAAGGGGGACCTGGGGTCTCCAGCGCCGAGGCGATCGATTCGATGTCGAGGTGATCGACGAACGGACCCGCTATATCCGGTCATTGGTCGGCGAGAGCCGCGCCAATACCGGGCCCGTGGCCCAAAAGGCCCCGATGCCCGGTCTCGTCGTCACGGTCCAGGTCGAAGTCGGCCAGGAGGTCGCGGCGGGGCAGCCGGTGCTGGTCCTCGAGGCGATGAAGATGGAGAATGAACTCAAGGCCGCCGGCCCCGGCATCGTGGAGCAGATCCATGTCAAGCCGGGCCAAGCGGTCGAGAAGGGGGCGGTCCTGGTGACCTTTCGGCCCCTACTCTTGACCTAAGTCCGTATCAGGGGCTATTATCCACGGCTCCGCCACACTGGCGGATTTCACGCTATTTCGGGAAGTCCCAGGGCCAATGAAGACCTTTTCGGCCAGAACCCAGGATGTCAGCCACGACTGGCACGTCGTCGACGCGAGTGGCATCTCACTCGGCCGGCTCGCGAGCGCCGTCGCCCAGCTCATCCGCGGCAAGCACAAGCCCACCTTTACGCCTCACATTGATGGGGGCGACTTTGTCGTCGTCGTCAACGCGGCCAAGGTGAAGCTCACCGGTAACAAGCTGGCCAACCGGCAGATCTTCCGGCACACCGGCTATATGGGCCACGAACGGTTTACCCCGCTCAAGAACATGATGGACAAACATCCCGACCGGGTCATTGAAAAGGCCGTGTTCGGAATGCTGCCCAAGAATTCGCTCTCCAAGCAGCGGCTTCGTACCAAGCTCAAAGTCTACGCCGGCGATGCCCACCCGCACGCCGCGCAGGCTCCGAAGGCCTTCTCGATCAAGGTGACGGCATGACCGCAACTCCCGAACTCCGCTGGCACGCCGTCGGTCGCCGCAAGACCAGTGTTGCTCGCGTCTACTTGAAGCCCGGTACCGGCAAGTGGGAAGTCAACGGCCGGACCTTGGGCGATTATTTTCCGCGTCCGTCCCTGGTCCAGCACATCCAGCAGCCGTTTTCAGCCACCGACACCCTGGGCGCCTTCGACGTGATGGCCCACTGCGACGGCGGCGGCGTGACCGGCCAAGCCGGCGCCATGCGGCTGGGCATCGCCCGCGCGTTGCTCACGGTCGACCAGATGCACCGAACCAAACTCCGAGCCGGGGGCCTGTTGACCCGCGACCCGAGAGCCGTTGAACGCAAGAAACCCGGCCGCCCCGGCGCCCGAAAGCGGTTCCAGTTCAGTAAGAGATAACCGCTCGGCACTCGGCGCCCGGCACTCGGCACTCGGCTGTTCTACGAGTGCCGAGCCCCGAGTGCCG
>JAYTTT010000378.1:0-4888 GCA_043744895.1 Gemmatimonadota bacterium
GTCCGCTTCTGGGTCAGTGCCGACGTGGCCGACGCGGACTTTTTCGTCCAGCTGACGGAAGTGGCCCCGTCCGGCGAATCGCGCTTTGTCACCGACGGGATCCTCCGGGCTTCACGGTCCCGGCTCGGATCGCCGCCTTACAAGTATCTTGGCCTTCCCTACCTTCCGAGTTCGGGTGGGGGAACGGTTACGCTCTCGAGCCGGCCGCGCAAACTGGTATTCGACCTCTTGCCGACGTCCTACCTGTTTCGGGCCGGATCCCGGATCAGAGTCACGATCACCGGCGCCGAGCACCCGGCCGGCCCGCCGTTCACGACCACAACCACTAACCGCCCGGACCCGGCGGACCGCCGCCGGCGAGAGGAGCTCGTGGCTAGCGCGCCCCCCGCGCCGTTCGCTCCCGAACCTCGCTCAGAGTCCGTCGGCTAGGCTTCCAGCCACCGCCAATTTTAGAGTTTCGAACGTCGTGGATTGAAGGGGGAGATGACCAGCAATCACCCCGAGCCCGCATTCGGCGATCAGCTGCAGGGCCCTACGTGAACGATTGACCGTCAATCGATCGGGGTGCGCCGCCATCAACCGCACGACCGCCTCAACGGCTCCCGGCCTGCCCGCCTCAAGCGCTTCACCCAGGACTCGAAACTCCTCGGCCAGATCCTGGGTTGGGGCGGAGCCCGCGCCCACCAAAATCACCCCAGCTGAGTCGCTTCGCTGAACCGCCTGGCAAGGCCCGTGAGCACAAGGGCCGAGGAAGCACCCATGATACCCCCCTTGCTTGTCCGGAAAAAGCGGACCCCACGCAAAGAACTCGTGCTGGAAGTAGCCCGGATAGATACAGTTGTGGCAGGCTCCACACCAATACTCTTGAAAGCTAAGGCTGAACGGTTGCGTCAACCGCCCCGAGGAACGCGGACTAGCGGCAAGGCTCAAGATGCTCAAGGCAGCGGCGACTGCGGGAAAAAACGGTGTGCGGCTCATGGTTCGTGGCTCCCGATTAAGGTGGGGAAACAAGCGACAGGCGGCGAACATCAAGGCGGAACGTGCCATCAGCGTTGGCACCTTGGCAGGCGAGTCCGCCAGTCAGCGAGACAGCAGGGCAAGCCGAATCGATGCGAGTGCGAGTGATCAAACGGGCACTTCGTAGGTCAAGCACTTCGATGATCGTGTCGAGGTAGCGGCCTGGATCAGTAAATTGAACTTCCCAGCCGACTTCTCTGCGCTGATTGACTGGCCGGACCGAGATCCCCTTTCGCCAGTTCTTGTCGGCGACGAGGGCAAGAGTCCAAACCCGGCCGGCCGAATCGGTCCACATTGCGGCGATCCACGGGTCGGGTGGCTGAATCTCCTCAGCTGTCCGCTGGGGTATGCGGCCGATTGCCTGGTAGACGAAGTCTCGCGGGCGTCGGCTGAATTGGCCGACCAGGGCTCCCGACGGCGAGTACACTTCGATCTGGTAGCGGCCTAACGCCGTCACGGCCAACAGATTGCCGTCACTGTCGCGGCCGAGGGACCGCATCTCTGGGGACCCGACGTCGCCCGGCATCACCCGGGGCGATGGCGCACCGAGGCTTCGGACTTCGTTGCCGATCGGATCGAACAAATGAATCGGCAAACCCACACGGTCCGGGTCATTGATCGCACCGTTGACCGCGATCGCGGAAGCATCGTTCCACCAGCGCATTCCCAATGTCCCCATCGGTGCTGGCGCCGAGCGCGCGAACCGCCCATGAGGCGTCAGAAACGTGAAGCGCTGGTTCCCCCGATCGAATACAACGAGGGTATCGCCGCGGATAACCTCAACCACAGTAGCCATTCTGAACTCGCCGGGCCCAGATCCAGCGCGGCCCAATGCCGTGACATTCTTGGTGGACGGGTCGTACACGAACGGGACGCCGCCCCTTCGAGCCTGCGTGAAGTAGAGGCGACCTCGGCTGTCCCAGGTGATGCTTTCGGGTATCTGATTCAGGCCTTCGACACCGCCCACCACCGAGTGGGGTTCGGAGACAACAATTTGACATCTTGGGCAGGATGGCAGCCCCACCACCTCCCTGACCGGTGGCTGGGCACTGAGGACCGTCGCAGCGACCGCAACGGTGACCAAGAGGGATATGGCGCTGCCTGACACAGGCGAGCCTCCGAAGTCGTTTCAACCCTTAGTATGTCGGGCCGGGGGGGGGGTCTGTCAATACGTACAAAAGGCCCTGACCGACTAGGATGGGCACCGCGCGTGTTTGGTGAAAGGTTGGCGCTCCGTTCTCGCAGCGAAGCGCTACTGTCCCCAGCCGGGCTCGGGCTTTCGACTGGCCACTACGATCTGGCTATCATAGACAGATGAAGACAGCCTCCATTTCCGTCGCGAAGAACCAATTGAGCGCTTTGGTGAAAGCCGTCCTCGGAGGCGACTCGGTCATGATTACGGATCGGGGCGTGCCGGTCGCCAAGCTCGTTCCGGTCCGGGGCGGAAGGGGGGTCTCACCCCGGCTCATCGGCCTGACCCAGCTTGGCCTAATCCGGCTCCCCGAGGTCGCGCCCAGCGCCAAGTGGCTCGACCTGCCGTGGCCCAAGCTGGCAAGGGGCCTAAGCGCGGTAGAGGGGCTGATAGCCGACCGGGCAGAGGGCCGGCGAGGTTCTGGGATTGGTCGGCGCTGTTGCCGCTCATCGTGCCCAATTCGCGCAGCGCGGACATGACGGGCCTGCTCCGCGATGACCCGGCGATGTCGGTTTGGTGGGGAAGCTCGGTTGAGAGCACGTAGGCGGTCGCGCGGTTAGGCGCGGCCGTCGTCGTAGCGGACTTCGACCCAAAGCACCTCCCGTTCGTGACGCTCGACCAACAGTTGGCCCGAGCGGCCCGACGGGAGGGCGTTGAGGTCTTGCCTTAGGCTTGGCGGAGGGCGTCGACCACTTGCTGCTTGGCGGCGTGCCGAGCGGGGAGGAGGCCGGGCGTGATCCGGAAGGCGAAGGCGACTTCGCTGAACGAGGCCCAGTTGGTCGTGCTCGTAACTAGGCCGTTGATCGGGAGGGTCATCAGACACCCGATCGCACCGCCCAGCGCCGCAATAAACACCGATTCGAGCAGGAACGAACTCATCACGCTCCGCGGCTTGAATCCTAACGTCAGCAATACACCGATTTCGGGCGCCCGCGAGGCGATTGAGGCGTACATCGTGTTGACTGCCCCAAACACGGCCCCCACCCCCATGATCGTGGCGATGAAGAGCGCGATGAAGTTGAGCACCTGGGCCAGCATCGTGGACTGTTTCTCGTAAAACGACCGCTCTTGCACGGCATCGACCACCAAACGGGCATCGGCCTCGAGGGTCGTCCTGACGCCGTCGAAGGCGCTCGGGTCCTTCATCCGAAACGTCAGGCTCTGAAAGATTTCGCCCCGGAACACCGGCATGAACTGCTCGTTCTCGCCCCAGATTTCGGATTCGAACGACGAGCCGCCGGCAGCGAAATGACCGACCACTTTCCAATCCTCTTCGGCAAACCGCACCGTTTGGCCAACCTCCGAATTGGGAAACCGCTTGGCGTAGGCCACGCCGACCACGACCTCCCGGGCTCCCGGCTTGAAACTGCGGCCGGCCACGATCTCAACGCCCTTCCGGACTCGAAACGCCTGAGCGCTGACGCCCCGGACGACGACGTTGGCCATCCCACCCGCCCCGGCCCGCTCGAGGGGCACCACTACGAAGGTCTCAGCGCTGATCATCGGCTGATTCTCGGCGTCGCGGGCCACGAACGGATAGCCGGCCACCACGCTGGCCGCCTGCCGGCTCAAACCGCTGTTCATCTCAGAACCGGCACCCTTCCGGCCCTCATCGTTGGTGCGGTCAACTTCGCGATGATGGCGATCTTCGCCGTATTCTACGCCAACGTGATGAACTGGTGTTCGCCGGCCCAAGTCGCCACCGACTTCACGGCGATTTCGAGCGTGTTTTCGTTGACGGCATCGCTCGGTGCCATCGGCGCCGCCTTCACGGCCGGCCGCTTCGGGTATCCAGCCCATTTCCTCCTGGTGAGCGCGGTGGCCGCGATCACCCTTGTTGCCATCACGACACTGTCAGGGCGGGTGACCGCCTCGACCGCGAAACTGGCGTCACCGTCTCCGTAAGTGGGGGTTGTCATGGGCTCGATCCGTTTCTTGGCTTCCGTTGTCCTCCTGGGCTCGCTCGTCGCGTCGCCCCCCTCCGCGACCGGCCAGGAGCGGGTCTCCCGGCTTGGGCAGTACCGGGGCTACTCCGAGGCGACGTACGACGGATGGCAGCGCGAGTCCCGCTACGTCACCATGCGAGACGGCGTGCGGCTCGCCATCGACGTGATCCGCCCGACCCGTGGCGGCATCCTCCATCAGGAGAAACTCCCAGTCGTCTGGGCCCACCAGCGCTACCATCGGGCCTCGATCGTCAACGGCACCCTCCGCACCACGTTCGAGTGGACCGCCCCGCTGGTGCGCCACGGCTACGTCATCGCCGTAGTCGACGCCCGGGGGGCGGGCGCCTCTTTTGGGACCCAGCCCGGCATGTACGGCCAAGCTGAGGCGCGCGACATGTACGACGTGACGGAGTGGCTGGCCGCCCAGCCGTGGTCCACTGGAAAGATCGGGATGTACGGGCGGTCGTACCTCGGGCACGCCCAGTACTTCGCCGCCGTTCCGGCGTCGCCATCTACCACCTGACCGGCTGGCTTGATCCGGTTCCCCGAGATGCCCTCGTCTGGTACGCCAACCTCCGAGTCCCCCAGAAGATCGTGATCGGACCGTGGTTCCATCAGCAGACCACCGGTCTCAGCAACGTCGCCGAGCATCTCCGCTGGTACGACTACTGGCTCAAGGGGATCGACAACGGAATCATGCGGGAGCCGCCGATTCACTACGGAACCTTCAATG